>JALVPE010000030.1:937-5969 GCA_027031945.1 Candidatus Moraniibacteriota bacterium | reverse complement strand
TCCGCGACTAAGACGGGTGTTTTTTGTGATGGTTCGTGCCTTTGACGGCCCATTTTGTAATAAATAGTTATATACGGTAATTTGATTTGAATCAAGACCCAATTGTTCCAGTAATGTATTTGGCATAGGTGTATTATTAGTTGTTTAAATTTCTTGGTATCTTTATTATAGCATATATTTATTATTTTGTCAAAAAAATTTTGACAAAAATAGTGCATAAAATAGACAAAAAACGCCAGTAAACATCAAAAAAGCGAATAATTAAACAAAAAGTGCCAAAAAACACTTGACAATTTTATATAACTATGCTATACTACATTGTTACGATAAAGAACTGCCAAAGACAATAAATCAATCAGGCAGACAAAAGTAGCAACGACTACAAATTATCGTAAAGTACATTTAAAAAGATTTTTATCAGTTAGATTCGTGAATTTCATTCTTCGTTTAGGAGAGAGTGAAAAATAAAAGATAGGAATTTAAATGATAACTTCTTCGTTCAACGATTGGATGAGAGGTGGTACAAAGTTAGCGAGAAATATATGAACGATATATTCTCCCTACCTCGATCTGCTAGAGTGAGTGAGATGTTTTATAAGAAATAAGGAGAGTCTTATGAAACACTCCCACATAAGCAGACATCACAATCAACCGTTTTCGCAAGGAAATCGGCCGGATGTGGAAACTAACCATTTCAACATCCGGAAATTTCCTTGAGAAAGAAAAACCCAAGGAAAGTTCTTTGAAAGTCAAATAAACATTTTTCTTCAAGATTTCACTTTGTCTGCTCCTGATCAGGCAGATAAAGTAAAAAAAACTACCCGCCGGGGATTGTCTTCGGTGGGTGGTGAAATCAAAAAAACCCGGCATGTTGCCGGGGAGGAGGAAAAAATGGAAAAAATTTTGAGGGACAGCTCAGGTGCCGCGGTAGCGGTGCCCGAGCAGACCATAGAGCACCTCCAGGCCCACCCCGAAGTGGGGTCGGTCCTGGAGGAGGCGGTCAGCGTCGTCAGGTTCCCTCGGGGCGAGTTCGCTCGTCTTGAGGCGAGACTGGGACGCGTTATCGGCCACGACTCGCTCGTGGCCGACACAGAAAGTTGCCTTTTTGCGCTCCGCAAGGGGCGTGAAAAGGCCTCTCGGGTGTCCCTGAAAAGGGCGCCCGAGAGTAAAAAAGTGTCCCTCGTCGCGTATTGGGACGAGGAGCGTGAGCTCCACGTCCTGATCGCGGCGTGGGTTGGGATCCTGGCTCCGCGCGAGCCCTGGGATCCCAACATCAGCTCCCGGAGGGAGTTCCAGGAGTCCTTGAACTTCTGGAGTTCCCATGCCCTCATGTGGGACCCCGAAGTAATGGGGCCCACATTTGAGAGCTCATGGACTCTGGTCTTAGGACCGGAGCCGGCAGTATGGGAGCTGGAGGAGTTAATGGTCAGTCGCAAGACTGACTAATTAACTCTTCCACATCGGGCTTTTGTAAGATTTACCCGATGTAAAAGGTGAGAAACCACCGGAGTTACCTAGCACCAAGGTAGCTCAAAAGAAATTGAGGAAATCTTACACTGTAACCACCGTCCACGCACGGTGGTGGTGAGAAGTGTTCTCTTAGATTTTTAGGGGAGTGCTTCGACAACAATATGCGGGAGCAAGAGAAAATCTCCCGCAAGAACAAAAAAACTTTTCTCACAGGTTTCTGAGGGAAAGAAGAGCAACGGTTTTTCTTCTTTCCCTCCTTCAACTAAATCCGCAATAAGTATTGTGGGTTTTGAGAAGAAAGTTCTTTGAAAGTCAATAAACATTTTTTCTTCTAGATTTCACTTTGTCTACTCCTGATCAGGCAGATAAAGTAAAGCCACCCGTCGGGGAATTGTCTTCGGTGGGTGGTGAAATTAAAAAAAATCCCGGTTATTGCCGGGGAGGAGGAAAAATGGAAAAAATTAAATTTTTTAAGACTTTTCAGGAGGCGGAAGCCTCCTTGACCGACAAAGATTGGGGCTGGTGGGGAGGCCCCGTCTGCATGGTTGATATCATGCAGATTGGAAAGGAAGAATTTTTTGTTGTGAGCAATCCTCTTCACAGCAAGGAATTCGTAAGGGGAAGCAACGGAGACTTTCCCATTGATGAAGCCCTTATCAAGAGGGCAAGAGAGTGGGAAAAAGCAGTTTCTTGCTCCGAGGAGGAGGAAGAAATTAAAGTCAAGTGCCCAAGATGTTCAGAGGGGCGCATAACAATTAAAATTAAAGAAAAAAGGTTTTCAACGACATCCAATTGCGATTGTGGTTGGGAACTGAGAGGAGATATTAAACGCTCCCGGGCAAACATTGAAGTGCTCTGCGGGAGCAATTTAGGGTATCTCGAGGAGGCGGGGGAGGGAGTCTATTTTGCACACGAAGACTGCGATGGAATCCCAGGCCCTATCGTGTTCATCGTGATAGACCGCGGTGAATACAGATTAAAGTTAGTCAACGATTGGTAAAGTCTTGACTAGCTTTGAGGGAAAGAAGAACAACGATTTTTCTTCTTTCCCTCCTTCAACTAAATCTGCAATAAGTATTGTGGGTTTTGAGAAGAAAAAATATTACTCTGTGTTTTGTGTGAAATATCAGAGTTATACACAAAACATAGGGTAACATTGACTACCCTTATTTACACAACAACGGGTTGTGTAAATAAAAATGTCACAAAAAGAAAGAGGAGGGTTTAGTGATCAGAGCGATTATTGGGCTCATACTCTGGCTGGTCGGGGCAGTATTGTTTGTGGGGGCGATTGTCTCTGCAATACACACTCCCTGGACCACCCCTCTTTGCGAGTGGCATCAGTTCTTTATAGATGCCCTCGTACTGGAGGGGGCTGGGTTTGCCTTGTGGGGCATGGCGCCGGACACCTGGGGAGAGTTTATTTCCCAGGCCAAAAAGTACTGGTAGAATTTTTTTTCTGCCGGTGCTGAGTGTCGCAACTCGTGTTGCGACGCTGATGCAATGGCATCAGCATTTTGGGGGACCAAGAGAACTCCTCCGTGAATATAAACTCTTTAATAAAAAGGCGAAAAAATTGGTTTACTTTTCGCCTCTCAATTAAGACTATTAAATTAAAATTTATAGTCTTTGAGAGAAATAGGTCTCTAAATTTATTAAAAATTTAGTAGGAGAGAGATATTAAATACAATAAAAAATATTAAAACCACCACACAGCTGGTAGATACAGGTGTTTTGTTAGAGAATTTTAGACATTTATTACAAGTTTTATCAATATATTTGATAAGAATCTCTCTCCTTTTTGTAATAAATGTATTTAAAAACAAAACACCACCAGCTATGTGGTGGTTTTTGTTTTGCAGAATTGATTTGTTTAGCATGAAGAATTACACTAAATAAACTTTTGTATAATACTAAATATAATCTATAATAAGAAGGTAAAAAGATTTGATAAAAATATATGAAAGGATCGGAAGTACAATTTGCAAGAAGTGTAACAGAAACAAACAAACACGACAAAAAAGAACATAAAGAAACAATAAATTATTGTTTTGGTTTGAATTATGTTCAAGATAAAGAAATGGAAATAAAAGATGGTATCAATGGAGTTAATCATCAAATAGCAGAAATAGAAAGTGAAATAAAACAAGAAAACAACCAACAAGCAATGTTTATTAATAGTGCAAAAGCAAGATTAAATTTTTTAAAACAAAGTCGAGCAACATTGAAAAAAAAGTTAGTAGATATAGATAATGACAAAAAAGAACTTGATGATTTTTCCAGAAAAAATATAAATGAAATTGATTTTTCTTCAGAAGATGCATTGTTGAAATCAATTGATTTTGAGCGAACTAGGTATATAGAATTGATTGCTATACTTGAAAAAGCAATTATGGATAAAAATTATGATTTTGTGAATATAAAAAATATATTTTTGACTAGTCCTAGTGGTAGCAATATGCAATTAGCTATTATAGAGTCTTTGTCTAAATTTTTTAGTGACTCTGATTACAGCAAAGAAGCACGACTTTTATTAAAGGAGGTGGTAACAAATTTTATAGATGCAAATGCTGGTAAAGTTAGATTAAAAATCAGCAGTTCTGATAGGAAATATGTTGAAAATTATCAAACTGATTACGATGAAGATTATGAATATGATATTTTTATGACAACATCTATTGTTAATTTAGCTAGATTTGGGGATGTAGCTGAAAACGATTTATTGAATATTTTTGAAAACAATATACGAGAGATTCGTGAAAATGCAGTAAAGAATGATATTGATAATATTGATAGTAACAAAATATATCAAGATGATTTTGAAGTCGATATATTATACCATGATATAGATATTGACAGAGAAAATGATTCACTCAATCAAGAATTAAATGATTCAGTGGATCCCAAATATCGTTATAATTCAAGAATTTTAGATGTTTTAAGTGAAGTGGGAACAAGAAAAAGCATAGATACTTTAACTAATTTTATTGAATATGAAGAAGATAGTGCGTTTATATATAAATATGATCTTTTGAGAGTTTTTGAAAAAATAGATATTAATTATGCAGTTGGTAATTTATTGAAATTGTTAAAAAGCAGTAATGTTGAAGTGCAAAGACGAGCGGGTAAGTTTTTATTTAATTTAGAGGTTGGAAAAATTGGCATTTCTGATGAAGGCGTGAAATATCTAGAAAAAATTTTTGATCTTGGAGAGTTTAATAATCCAAATTTTTTAGTTAATCGATTAACGGCCGATGGTGATATTGGTATTTTTGACGAAGGTGGTGTTTTACAGAAATTTTTTAAAGTAGATGTTAATGATTTGATTTCCGATGATAATATCATTATTCCTGAAGTTTTGGAATTTACTTATGAAACATTGTTTTTTTCAAAAGATGGTGAAACAGAAGAGGAAAGAATTAAGAGGGAAAAATATTTACAAGAATTTAAGAAAAGTTATTTTGATTTTTATGATGATGAATTTATAAAAAGAACCGGAGTTAGATTTAATAATTTAGGATTTAAAGAACAGGGGCAATTTTTAATTTATTATAAAAATGCC
>JALVPE010000030.1:0-927 GCA_027031945.1 Candidatus Moraniibacteriota bacterium | reverse complement strand
TATTGGATTTTATAAATAAATACAGAGAAAACGGTTTAAAGACATTTTTATCAATAGAACAAGGCGGTTCAGAGATTGGAGGAAAAATATTAAGTATAGGCAAAAATCTAAAAGAAAAAGATGCTAATGTGGTTTTTGCAAAATATGCACAATTGATTGATACGACAAGTGATGTAGAACAATATATTGCTAGTCATTTTAATGAAGATACAGATGTACAAACAGATGAAATTATACAAAAACTTTTAGTGAGAGGTAAAAAATTATTAGAATTAGTTGCGGATAATGCTGAAATATCAAATGATGTATTGAGAAGAATAATACAAAAGATAGATAATATAAAAATAGATGTGGAATTATTTAAAGCAGTAGCAAAAACACTTTATGAGAGCGGTGCGACATTAGAGCAAATGAAAAATGTCACAGTAATGACTTTACGTGGAGAAGAATTCAGAAGCAATGATAAAATTATCCAAAAAATGAAACAAATGTATGCACAAAATTACAAGAATTATCCCAAAAAATTTAGGGACATGCTTATTGATTCAATTGATAAAAAAATAGAAGATTCTAATGTATTGTTCCATATAGTTACATACAAAGATAAGCAAGGAAACGAACTAATGTCATTTCTTACGACAAGAAAACAAGATGATGGTAGCGTATATTTTGAAAGTTTTAATACAGATAACGAAATGTTTGGAGGAGCTAGTATAGGATTATTATTGACAGAACAGATTTTTTCACAAAAAGAAAAAGGAGGTATTAGTAAAATAAAAGCTCGCTCAGTGCCGTATGAAGGAATTAATAGTATACATATAAACAAACATCATTTCATAGTAGACAGCATCACACAAAATTACAAAGACACAGGTGTTGATTTATTTCATATAACAAGAGAATCAAAGAACAAAAATTATTATTTTC
>JALVPE010000029.1 GCA_027031945.1 Candidatus Moraniibacteriota bacterium | reverse complement strand
TAATGCTGATGCTATTTGTAACTTTCCTGCATTTATACTTGAAGATTATTACAAACCGCTTACTGATTTTTTTGATTGTGTTTTTTTAAAAGAAAAAGTGTCCTATAATGTATTGACTTATTACCCTATTTATAAAATAAAAACTACCCTAAAAAGTAGTTTCTATCCACAACAAATGTCTGTTTGTGATCCCACGGGGAATCGAACCCCGGTTTCCAGGATGAGAACCTGGCGTCCTAGCCGCTAGACGATGGGACCAAATAACAAGATTGATTGTATCAAATATATTTATAAAAATCAAGGCAAATAAGTGTAATCCCTCACACCTCTAATCATAAAAAATTGTCATTCCCGCGTAGCCTGCCTATCCGATAGGCTACGCGAGGATGGCAGTAAGTGTGAGGAATTACAAGTAAGTTTTGTCCTGCAAAAAATTTACAAATGTTCTTGTACTAAATATTTTTTATCTTGTGTTTTTATTAATTTTGCTATAGCACGTTCAAATCCTGTACTATGTCTTGCGCCTTTAAATATTATGATATCTCCTTCCTTGACATATCCTTTCAAAAATTCACCCGCATCATCTGTATTTGCAAAATAATCATCTCCATATTTATTGAAATCATATATTTCTTTGAAATCAAGTTTTTTAGCGTAATGCATCGCTTGCCCCGAATCACTTACCAAACAAATAATATCACAAGATTTTCTTATATATTTCATAGCTAATTCATATGACCTCTCTGTATAATTACCCAGCTCTGCTAACCTACCTAATACATAAATTTTCCGCCCTTTTGTATCAATTTCATTTAAAAGTTCTGAACCATTTTTTATAGATTCTGGTAGTGCATTGTATGAATCATCAATAATAATAGTTTTATTTAATCCAGCAAAAATACGCATTCTTCCCGCTGCTGGCACAAAATTTTCTTCTAGTGATTTTACAACATCAACGATATTTAATTCCAAAACTTGTGCTACAGCACTAAGTGCACTGACACTGTACCCCAAATGCTCTCCCAAAACACCTGTTAAATGTACAACATTACCATCAATTAATGTAATGCCGGTTCCTTGCAACATTTTATCATGATAGTCAATAGAAACTTTTTCGAACGCACAATCTGCATTTTTACCAAATGTTTTTTTATTATAAAAATCAAAATCATTTTTTTTAAACTCTTTTATTAAAGTTTTGTCATCACCATTATAAATAATTGTGCCATATTTTTTCATAAATCGTGCTAATGACAATTTTTCATCAATAAATTCCTGTCTATCTTTAAAAAATTCCATATGTGCCATTATCTCAGGTAATCTTGTAAATACTGCAATATCCGGTTTCAATAACTTTGCATTTTTTTGTATTTCTCCTGGATAGTTTGCTCCTACTTCCACAATAAGCATATCTGGATAATTTCTAGCGAAAACCACACCAAAACCTTTTATTATATTTTTCATCCACTCAATAACGGATACCTGTTGAGTTTTTAAATTAAGAACAGTTAAAAGCACACCAATATCCGAATTAAATCCTTTAGGTGATTTTTTTACAAAAAATGATTTTTTTAATCCTGCATATATTATATCTTTTGTCGTTGTTTTTCCTACTGTTCCTGTAATAGTAATTATTTTTGGTTTTTTAAAAAATAGAACCACTTTTGATTCTATATAAAGAATATTGATTACTATTTTTTTACAAAAATTTTTCATAATGAATGTTATTTAATCTTCTCTGTTGGAGCAATATTATAAAAATCAAGCAAATATTGCATTACCTTGCCAAATGTAGGTGCTGCACTTGACTCTGCCCAAACAACAGTTTTAGGATTATCTATTTTTACTATAATCACAAATCGTGGATCATTTATTGGGCCATATCCGGCAAATGTACCTATTGTTTGAGAATCATCATAACCTTTTTTGCCTGTATTTGCAACTTGTGCTGTACCTGTCTTGCCACCAATTAAATATCCTGGAACATCAGCACGCTTTCCATGTCCATTGACTACTACACTTCTTAACATTTTTCCCACCTGTTTTGATGCTTCTTCACTAATTACCCGATGTACTATATGTGGCTCAATTATTTCTTCTTTACCATCAGAATGCACTATTTTTTCTACGATTTGAGGTTTTAATAATTCACCGCCATTAGCAAGTGCACTATACGCAACGGCAAGTTGTAGTGGAGTAACTGTGATCCCTTGTCCAAAAGAGGCTGTATAAAATTCTACATTCCTATTTAAATGCTCAAGATTACTAATATTTCCATCTGCTTCTGCCGGCAATTCAATTTCACTTAAGGCTCCAAAACCAAAACGTTCTACATATTCTTTAAACTTTTTGTTACCAACCAACTTTTCAACATAAATCACTCCTGTATTTATTGATTTTTCCAAAACTTGTGTCATCGTTTGTAATCCATATACCTTCTCTTCAGAATTTTTTATCGTATATTCTGCAACCTTTACATGTCCGGTATCAACATAGGTTGTATCAGGAGTAATTTTTTTACTATCTAGTCCCATAGCCATTGTAATTGGTTTAAAAACTGAACCCGATTCATATTCCTCTGACACCGCATCATTTCGAAATACCGCAATATCATCAACTTCATTATATTTATTTGGTGTAAATGTTGGATAATTAGCCAATGCCAAAATTTTTCCTGTTTTTGGTTCCATTACAATTATTGATCCACTATCTGCTTCATATTGTTCTATTGCCTCCTTTAGTATACGTTCAACTTCATATTGTACAGTATAATCTATTGTTAATAGCAAATTATCTCCGTCCTTTTTTTCGGACACTATACGTTTTGAACTTGTAAGCCAACCTCCACGTGCGTCACGATTTTGTATAACCTTACCATCATTTCCATGCAATTTTTTATCAAAATAAGCTTCAATGCCATATCTTCCAACATATTTATCACCATCAGAACCAACAAATCCAACAACATGAGCAGCTAGTGATCCTCCAGGATAAAAACGAAAATATTCCGGCAAAAAATGTAAGCCCTGAATATTCATTTTTACAATTTTTTCTTTTTTATCATGTTCAATCTTATGACGTACAACTTCATATACATCATTACGTTTCGCAAGTTTCTGTAAAATTACATCATAATCTACATCAAGAGCTTCTGATGTACGTTTTGCAACATCTGTTATTAGCTCATCTTTGACATCTCTTGGCGATAAAAATGCCATAAAATATTCTCTATTTACACCAATTGGATAGGTGTCATTTCCATTTTTCAAAAAAATTTCACCACGTGAAGAAATAATGTTTTTTTCTACATTATGTTGTCTAAATGCAATATTTTTATACTTCTTATGTGAAACTACTTGTATAAAATATAATTTTACAACAATAAGTAAAAATATAACTAAAAAAAACAAAAATAGCACGGATGCACGTGAATATTTTGATGTTTTTAACTTCTTTGTGCTAATTTTTGCATATTTTTTATTTTTCATATATCTGAATATTCACTACCCTTCTCTCAACAACTAATCTTCCAATGCTACACGTGTTTCTTTACTAATATACACAGGATCAGTAATCTCTTGCATATTTTTATTTTTTATAACATCCTCAATATTTTCTAAAGATCTCAATTCTGCTTTTTCAATAACTAATCGTTCATTTTCACGAGCAAGTTCTTTAATATCTTTTTCAATGTCATAAATCTGATCACCTTTCATAGCAATCTCATTTGCACTAAACAAATATAACACTCCCACAAAGACCATAAGAGCCATCACAAAGACACCGACAGAACCAAATCCTTGTGCGGTCACGTTATTGTGTATTTTTCTTTTTTTATTGCCTCGACGATATATACAATATGAACGTCGTGACATATTACTAAAATTTGGCATGTTGGTTCAAACTTAACCAACGTGCCCCCCTCACACGTTTGTGAATTTTTGTTTTTATTTTAAAGCTTTATTAAGCCTATAACTTTTCAACGACGCGCAATCTCGCACTTCGTGAACATGAATTATTTCTGATTTCTTTTTCCTTTGGTTTGATAGGTTTTTTCGTGACAATACGAACCTTTGGTCTATTGTTACAAACACAAATTGGCATATCTACATCACAAATACATCCCCTAGCATTTGCGCGAAATATATTTTTTACCACCCTATCTTCCCCAGAATGAAAAGAAACCACACTAAAATGACCGGATTTCTGCAAAACATTTATTCCCTCTGTAAGAAAAATTTTTAAATGATCTAATTCTTTATTTACTTCCATTCTTATTGCTTGAAATGTCTTTGTTGCCGGATGAATTTTTTGCTTTCTTTTTACTCTATCCGGTATAGAATCAACAATGATACTTGCTAAAAATTTTGTATTTTGAACTGGTCTATGCTTGTAAATATTTTTAGCAATTACAGTTGCAAATTTTTCATCTCCAAACTCTTTAATTATACGAGTCAATTCTTCCTGAGAATAATCATTAACAACAAAGTTAGCAGTCAGTTTATTGAACTGATTCATCCGCATATCTAATCTATCTTCGTTCATAAAACTAAATCCCCTATCAGTTTTATATATTTGATCAGAAGATAGACCTAGATCAGCAACTATTGCATTAACCCGCTCAATATTTAAATCTTTCAAAATTTTTCTTATATGAGAATAATTTGAATGAACTATTTGGATATTTTTTGCTATTTCTGAATAATCCTTCTCAAATTGCTTAATTGCCGTTATATCCGCATCAATTGCAATAAGCGTCCCTCCCGGCATTATCCTTTTGTAAATTTCTAATGTGTATCCACCACCGCCAAGTGTTGCATCCACAACTGTCATTCCTTTTTTCAACTTTGACATCTCAATTACTTCATTACACATAACTGAAACATGTTTCGTACTTGCCATAGCATTTCATTCAGTATTTAATATACTCCCAACTTACCTAAATTTTCTGCAATTTCATCAGTATTTTTTTCTGCATTTTCTTTGTATACACTCCATTTATTTTCATCCCATATTTCTAATCTGTTAAACAAGCCTGCAACAACAACATCTTTTTTTATGTCAGCATATTCTTTCAAATATTCTGGTAAAAGAATACGTCCCTGTGAATCACTATTTACATCCGTCGCTCCTGCGAGCATAAGTCTCACAAATGATCGTGTACCCGCTTCACCTATTGGCATCGTACCAAGCTTTTGAGCAAGATCTTTCCACGTCTTCATTGGATAAACAAACAGACACTTATCTAAACCACGTGTAACAACAATGTTTTTCCCTAAATCTTTACGAAATTTTGATGGTAATGCAAGCCGTTTTTTTGCGTCGACAGAATGATTGTATTCACCAATAAACATAAAATGCATTTTCTTAAATTTCCCACTTTTCACCACTTTTAGGTCTGTAGTGACATTTTACACCACTTTAATAGAAGTCGTCAACACACTAAATGCCATTTTATAGAATAAAATACCTTAAACACGTTAAGTTATCCACAAGTTATCCACTTTTAACTCTTATATTTTATAAAATACAACAAAATTACCAAATTAAAAACCTGCAATGATTTGCAGGCTGATTTCTACGTTTTTATATTACTCATAAACTCCTACTGTCGACCACCCAACCTCTACCTCTCAATGATACTTGACTCTTCATGTGAAGATTTGGACGTTTTAATTTTGAAGATCTACCAAAAAACTTTCTTCCAGTTCTTTTGTCAAAAAATTCTCGTTCTTCTTGTTCATCTTCAAATATCATATCACCATCAACAATCATTCTTTTATACTTATTACCAAAAACTTTTTGAATACCTTTTTGTACTTCATAATTCACAATATCATCATTTGGCATACCTCGTTCGCTCCTTTCATTTTTTATTTTACCTGATGGATTATTGCGTGAATAATTGACGTCATGATTTGCACGCTCAATTTTTGAACTATGTATTGGTGATTTTGTCATTAAATGTTTTTTCGAAATTGTTCCCAAATTTAGTTCTTTTGCCAGCATATTTATTTCTCCAGCATCAAAATAATCACCGGAACCATATTTTAATCCTGCCAATACCCCTTTTAATTCTTTTTTTGTTACACCTCCCTTTCGATATTTTTTTAGTTCTTTAAATAATTGCCTCCTTTCATTTTTTTGATTCAAAACATGCCTGCCCTGATCTTTTTTGACAAGATCTTGCATTGCTTTTGAATTATATGCACTATTGCCTAATAATTCATCCTCTTTATAAATAATTTGTCGTGACATTTTTTTTATTTTTTATTCAACTATTGCCTTAATACGTCGTACACCAGATCCGGATGATTTTTCTTTTTTTATTTTAAATACTCCTTTTATTTCACTCACTTTCTTAACATGTGGACCACCACACAATTCACGTGAATATATATTATTACCATCAGTGATAGTATAGATTTTTACCAAATCCGGATATTTCTCCCAAAAAGCCCCTGTAACACCTTCTTTCAATGCTTTATCTTTTGCCATTTCACTTAATTCTACTTTTGCATCTGAATTTAAAGCGTTATTCACAAATTTCTCGACCTCTTTCTTTTGTTCATCTGTTAGTGCCTTGTCATAAGAAAAATCAAAACGAATTCTTTCCGGTGTAATATTTGAACCTTTTTGGGTAACGTCTTTACCTAACACTTTTTTAAGTCCTGCCAACATCAGATGTGTAACTGTATGTAATTGTGTTGTAATCTTATCATGACTCGCTAAACCTCCTTTGAATTTACCTACACTGGCTGTTCTAGATAAATCTTTATGCCTTTGTAATTCATTATCAAATTCTTTCTGTAATTTATCTTCATCTATCTTTAGACCATTCTTCTTGCATTCCTCGAAACTCATTTCAATTGGAAATCCATAAGTTTGATACAAATCAAAAATTTCTCTACCACCTATTTGTTTAACATCCTCATTAATTATTTTCAAACCTTTTGCTAATGTTTTTCTAAATTTTTCCTCTTCTTCATTAATTATTTGATAAATCTTTTCTGCATTATCTGCCAAATCCATATAATAATCTTGATAAGTTTCTATCACACTTTGAGAAATTTCTTTAGTAAAATTATTTTCAATCCCCAATTGATGTCCAAAACGTACCGCCCGACGAATTAATCTTCGTGTAAAATAGCCTTGATCTTTGTTGGAAGGATTAGCACCATCATTTATCAAAAATGTTGCTCCCTTAATATGGTCCAAAATGACCCTCATTGAACGCATGTCATCTATCCAACAGCTTGGCATTTCATCATAACCCAAATCACCTTTTGCAAAATTATATTTTTTATTAGATATTTTTTCTAATTTTTGCATTGGCAATTTGAATAAATCTGTCAAAAATACATCTGGTGTGTCTAATACTGCAGCTGTTAATCGTTCTAAACCTCCACCAAAATCAATATTTTTTTGCACCAACTCTTCAAAACCATTCTCAGTCTTTTTGTACTGCATGAAAACACTATTGCCAATCTCCATAAACCGCCCACAATCACAAGCTGGATGACATGGTTGATCTTTCCATTTTGATTTTTCATGCATCTTATATTCTGCACCAAAATCCCAAAATATTTCTGAATCAGGTCCACCAGGTTCACCTACCGGCATTTTATCGGGAGCTCCAGCACGAGACCACCAATTTTCTGAATCAGGATAATAAAAAATTCTAGCTTCCTGCACAATGTCTTTATCTTGTAAGTTTATTCCATTTTTTTTCTCTTCAATAATATCTATTGTTTTTGCTTCAATCCCTACAGATTTAAATTGTGTTTTCCAAATTTCTACAGCCTCTACCTCTTTATCTAAATCATACTTCTCATTACCTTTATAAACTGACACATATAATCTATCTGGATCCAATTCTAATTCTTTTGTCAAAAATTCGAATATCCACTCAATTTGTTCTTTTTTAAAATAATCTCCCAACGACCAATTTCCAAGCATTTCAAAAAAGGTTGTGTGACGATTGTCACCAACTTCTTCAATATCGCCACTGCGAAAACATTTTTGGGAATTAACAATTCTTTTTTGTCCGCCTGGATATTTTTCACCCAATAAATAAGCTACCATTGGTTGCATACCTGATCCAGTAAAAAGAGTTGTGGGATCATTTTCCGGCAACAACGAGGCTGAAGATACAATTTTATGTCCTCGTGTTTCAAAAAAATTTAAATATTTTTGTCTAATACTATGTGCCGTCATAATTCTTTTTTCATGTCAGAAATAATTTTATCAAAATCCTTACGTAATAATCCCGTACTACGCTTCAACTCTGTGGCAAGTAATTTATAATCTGCCATAATTTCATCGAATTCTTCTATTGTCTTTATACGTTTAAGTTTATCACTGCAAAATTTTAATTCTTTTTTTACAGTACTTGGTAATACAACTTCTTCTCCAAGTTTTTCTATAACTCGCTGTTCTAAAGTATTTCCTTTCATAATATTTATCCTAATTCAATTAACCTTTTTTTAATATGTCTTAATTCTTCAGTTATAAAATCTTTTTTCTCTGATATTTTTTTACTAGCTTCCAAATTTTCTTTAATCTGCACTTCAATTCTACTACGATCTTGTTTTAATCTGCGCAATTGATCGATTAAATCACCTTCTTCACGTTCTAATTTTTTAAAATCAGAATCATAGGACATCTCTTTCATTCTAAGTCGCCGTTTCAACTTAATCTTTTCTTCTTGAGACAAACTTCGAACATCTATATACATACAAAATTGTATTAGAAAAATTATATATAATTTTATAATACGCCAAAAACAAACGTTTTTCAAGTACATTTAAATTTAAGGTGTCATTAAAAAAAGTTAAAAAGCCTTCCTATAAAAAAAATATATAACATAATAAACATTGCTCCTTCCCACAAATAAATTTTCTTTGAAATACCGCTAACAAGAAAAAGAAAGGTAGCCACAGCCATTATTGGAACACCTATTTGCAATGTAATCGGGTCTACCTGCAATTGTTTAAATAATGCCGGTATGCCAACAACCATAAGAATATTAAATGAATTGGAGCCAAAAATATTACCAATTGCTAATTCTGATTTCCCGGCAATAGCCGCTTTTACAGAAACGATAAGTTCCGGCAATGACGTGCCAATAGCCACTGCTGTAATTGAAATCAAAGCTGATTTAACATTACAAAGAGTTGCAATGTGAACAACCGAATCAATTAGATATTTTGCACCAAAAATAAGAGCCAATGCACCAATAACGAGCATCGCAATTAATTTAATAGATATCCTTTCTTTATTATTGTTACTTTTTTCATCACTATTTTTTTCTGAAAGAATTGTATATAGAAAATAAATTGTATACGAACCTATCAATATTAGCGCCTCTCCAAAATCAATTTGTCCATTCCACACAATTACTAGAAAAATTACAGTACTAGATATCAACATTGGTAAATCAATATCAATTAAATTTTTTGATACAGTCAGTTGTTTGGCAACTATTGCTACAATACCGATAATAAGCAATATGTTTGAAATATTTGAACCAACCGCATTTGAAATGATTATGGATTCCTCACCTTTTATCAACGCAAAAATTGCAACTGCCAATTCTGGCAATGATGTTCCCAATCCTACAATCACAGCTCCTATTATAAAAGCAGACAATCCTAATATCCTCCCCACATTTTCACTTGAAATCAAAAACAAATCGGCTCCCTTGAGCATTACAATCATTGAAATCACAAAAACACCTACCCACAATATAATTTCTATCATATAATTATGTATTATTGTTATTAGGCGATTTATTTATTATGTTGTGTATCGATTTAGTATCAAGATCTAATTTTTTTGATGATTGTTTAAACCTTTTTGGTGCTACATTTTGTAGTTGTGATAAATTCATCACTTTTTCCCCTGTTGATATTATATTATCTTCTTCAATAATAGTTTTTTTTGGTTTTTCTTTTTTGGGTTTTGATTTTGGTTTTAATACTTTTGTTTCTTTTGATTTTGCAATGGCACGTTGATGGTCTTTAAAGCATTCTTTACAAAAAACAGGCCTATCTCCATCCGGCTCAAATGGCACTTGAATATCAAGATCACACATTGCACATGTAGCTTCATACATTTTAGTTTGTGTTTTATCGTCAGATTGATTTTTGTTGGTATCAACTCCTTTTGTATCAACCTCATCTTTTGTTTTTGTCTTTTGATGAAATTTATCTTCAGATTTATTATGAGTCTCAATAGGCATGCCTGACCACATTGCGATTTTCCTTTCAACAGTTCCTCTATCTTGTGCATATCTTTCTCTAGATACTTTAATTACAGTGTCAGTACTATCTTTGTATTTTCTTTCAATGGGTGGCAATGTTGTAGCACTAAAAGCATCCCCTGAAATCCCATCTATCATCAATTTTAAATAAATATTATATTTTGGTAAGTTCACGATATCATTCATAGTGAATACCGGCTCAAATTCTTTTTCCAAATATTCAGCATCAGTTGCACCTACTCTAAATGAAACGATTGTACCAACATTTCCAAAAATAGCATCTCTCACAACTTCATCCAATTGCATTATATATTGATTTGCCAGTATTAAATTTAGTCGATACTTACGAGCCTCTGATAAAATATTTGCAAATGACTCTGTAGAGAAATTTTGAAACTCATCAACATATAAATAAAAATCCTCTCGTTTATCTTCTTCAGTGTCAACTCTTCCCATAGCAGCGAGTTGGATTTTAGTAATCATCATAGCTCCTATTAAAGCGCTATTGTCTTCACCAATCCTTCCTTTTGATAAATTTAATATCAAGATTTTTTTATCATCCATTACTTTACGTATATCAAAAGCCGATTTTGTTTGCCCTAATAAATTACGAATAATCGGACTCGTTAAAAACTGCCCAACTTTATTTTGAATAGGTGATATAACTTCCTGCAATACTCTTTCATTCCACTGTGGAAATTCATCCACCCAAAAAGCTCTAACAACTGGATCTGTGATATTATTTGTAACACGAATTCTATATTTTTTATCAGTAAGAATACGCATAACCCCCAAAAGAGTACTACCGGGGGTCTCTAAAAGTGCTAATATTGCATTTCTAAGAATATATTCCAATCTAGGTCCCCAAGAATCCGCCCATAATTTTTGAAATACACCAATAAGTCCGGAAGCAACCAAAGGACGAAATTCACGAGGAACTTCTTCTAATACATTAAATGCTATTGGATAATCTTGATCTGCCGGATTAAAATAAATAACATCATTTATTCGTTTCGGCGGTATCATACTTATTAATTTTTCCGCAGTGTCACCATGAGGATCTACAAAACAAACCCCATGACCATTTCTTATATCTTGAATAGCTAAATTCTCAAGCATATTAGTCTTGCCCATTCCGGTTTTACCTATAGCATACATATGCCTTCGTCGATCATCTGTTTTTATACCAAATGCTCTTGCCTGATTTCTAAAATTTGTTTGTGCAAATGCTGTTATGTCTGTCATATTTGTGATTATTTACTTTTAAAAAAATTACTTATCAAGTGGTAAATTACTAGGTGCTCCACCACGTCTAGAATCAGACCATTGTACAGCTGGTGATTCTACAGACATATCCGGCAAATGAAACACCGTCGCTAATTCTTCAGTGCTAAAATGAAAACTATGTCCGCCACTATCATCACGATCACGATATCTTCGCACAAGTACTCTTGCACGATAATCCCTCCTTCTGTCTACCGCCACATAATCAGCATAAATTTTAGCACGATCAACTGGAATTAATTGATTAGTATGATTATCTGACATTTGTTTGATTGTTGTCATTATTCCAGTTATATTTGCTCCAGAAAAATTTTCCTTCTTTCCAAGTACTAATAATCTAGAAGTTACTGAAAACATATTTTTACTTATATTTTCCTCAAGTGCCTTAAGTGTTTGTTTTTCACCTGGCGTTAATCTAAATTCCACAGGTTGTTCATCATTACCTCCAGAAGATTCCAGGGAAGAAAATTCGGGTGGCTTATGCCATCCAATAAGTATCCCTCCAAAAACATCTTTTATATCATGAATTATACGTTCAAATAATCCCTGTGGTTTAGTTACTTTACCTAAAAATTCATCAACACTACCTTTGCCCCATTCATTAAACCAGGCTGGCCTATCTGCACGTATAATATATTGCAACCACATGTGCTGACCTGGCCCAAGTGTACTAATATGTTCTAACAAACTTGCCAACGGATCAATCATCTTACCAGTTACATCTTCTTCAAAATATTTATAAGTTTTAATGGGATATGCATCCGGTTTCAATAAAGTCAATGCAAAACCTCTCACCATCCACTCTTTATTTGGAATTACTTGCGGAACTTCATACACATAATCATTCACTTCAACAATCTCAACGGCTGGATATTGAGCATAGAGAGCACTTTCTACATGATCACGAAAGGCTGCCGGTGTTCTTATGTAAAAATGAGCAACTCCTTCAGTACCTACAATTTCAAAACTAAAATACGGATTACCAGCCCCATGACAATATTCATTAATTTTATTTACACCAGCATCAGTTGCCGCTAATGACTCGAAAAAAGCCTCCATTACCCTTGGACTTTTCTCTAAATCTCTTGGTGGTATAATTTCAAGTAAAACATCATTTTGCTTCATCAAAAAATCAGCAATAAATACATGACGCCCCCACAAACTCTTAAAAATCAACCAGAAAGTTATCGGCATGATAATAAACCACGTCGACTGAAAAGTTGCAACAATCTGTGCAAAAAAATCCAACATTGAAATTGTAATCTTTTATTTTTTAACTATAAGTAAATTATAACATTAACTTACATTAGTATCCAGTATATATTTTTTATTTAATTTTTTTGCCACTGCACTTAAATTAACTTTTACAGTTGAAGGTTGTACATAACGAACCTTCAATACACGTTCAATAATTTCTTCAGTTGTAAGTGGCTTATCAGATTTTTCTAATATATTTTCGATAACATCTTTTACTGTGCCTTTAATATGATTATCCTTATTAAGAGCATAAACACCTCGTCCAACTAAAACAAAATTATCATCACGGATAAGTTCATTATGTACTGTTTGTGGATGCGATTTTTTACCCTTTTTTCCAAGTCCATATACATCTATTAATTCTGCTATTGTGCGAAAATGCATCGGTTCTTTTTTTTCTTTCATAATGAGTAATGCTTTCTCACGTACACCGCGTGGAGAAATCTCATCCCACTCAACAAACCCCCATTTTTTAAAAGGATTTTGTGCAATCTCAGCAGATACTCCAAGATATCCTTCTAATTGTTTACATTCAATCGTATCATCTTCCAATTTCTTGTGTAGTTTCTCACTTGTATATGTCTTTTGTTTAACATGTAATATATCCTTGACTGAATTATGTATCTTATTCCAATCATCAATATCAAAATCAACAAGTGCTACAACATCATTTTTTACCGGATGTTTTTTATCACTTATAAATTTAATTTCGCTCATGCCTTCAACCAAAAAGCGGATAGCTCCATGTTCATCACTATCATTTCCTCCGAGCACAATGAGTTTATCAATTGTTATAATGCCACCGTGCTCTTTGATATGTGCAATTATCATATCTCGTGCATTCCTAAATACATGATTGTCTTCATCCGCTCTGCAAACATTTCGCAAACCAGATTGAACTATTTGACGTACACGTTCCCGAGTTATGCCATATTCGTTACCAATTGCTTGCAAAGTTAACGGCATTTCTTCCCCAATACCAAACCTTTTTGCAATAATCTCACGCGAACGTACTGGAGATTCCGCCAACACAGTATGAAATACTGTGGAAAACTCCACATTATTATTTTCTGTCATATTCATAAAAACCTTTAAATTATTCCATAAATATATAAATTCTTTACTATCCAACCATGATACCAAAAAAAAGCTTTTTTGTCAAGCCCACATAAACCCTATAATAAATGTGTAAAAATATTATTTAGAAATAAGAATTTATAAAATAACTATTATTTTCAAAATATGCATTACAACAAACATCTAACCTGCCTAGAAAAATACTTTATATTAAACACTATATATAACACCTCTATTGATAATTAATAGGTAAAATTAAATATTTTTGCTAATTAAAAAAAATTAATTTATAATTAAATTATAAATAATTAACAAATAAAAATATGACTACAGAACCCGTTGTACACCGTTGCTCCACTGAAGAACTTCACGGAGAAGCAAAAGAAATTTTTGAGAATTTCCTTAAAAATGGTGGTAAAGTGCCAAAATGGCTACAAGTAATGGCAAATTGTGAAGATACTATGGTAGGATTTTATGCTCTTTTTAAATCTGTGATGGATGATGCTCCCGCATCTAGCACCTTAAAATGGAAAATTGCTTATGTTGTGTCAGACATAAATAAATGTGAATTTTGCATAGGTGCAACACAAGCAAAGCTTACTGATATGGGAATAAGTCAAGAAGATTTGGAAAATATAGATAAAACCGAAAATGAAAAAGAAGCCCTAGCTATAGAGTATGCACGCGCTACAACAGAACACGCTTATAGTATTGATCCAGAATTAACAAAAAAAATGCAAGATACATTTTCCGATGAAGAAATTGTTGAAATTACAGCAGTCATTGGAACATTCAATTTCATCAATCGCTTCAATGATGCTCTTCGCATTTTACCAGATTCTCAATAGTAAATTTAATTTATATTTTACAAAAAACCACCAATTTACTGGTGGTTTTTTAATTAAATATGTCTTGAATTATTCTTCGTGAGAGGTGTGTTTATTATGCATTGTTTTTTCCAAAACTTGTTCTTGTGAAGATTCATGAGAATTTAAACTTTTTTGTCCAACTGTCGTTTTATTGAAAAAATTTGGAAAAGACACTATTGCAATAGTAGCAACAACACAAGTAACAAGCATTGCAGATGTACCACCTCTTAACCAACCTTTGAGCGTGATTGGAGTATCAGTTTGTTCTGATTTTGAAACAACAATAACATTTGCTGTTGATCCTATTGGAGATCCATTTCCACCAAAACCTACCCCGAATACAAGTGCCCACCATAAAATATTCACATCAATTCCCTTAGCCTGCAATCCTGCAATAACAGGAATCATAGCAACTGTAAAAGGTATGTTATCAACCAGAGCAGAAAGTATGGCACTCATCCACAAAACTATGACAGCTGTTAAAACAATATTGTTTTCAGCACCGC
The DNA here is from genome assembly GCA_027031945.1 of Candidatus Moraniibacteriota bacterium. Classification (GTDB taxonomy): domain Bacteria; phylum Patescibacteriota; class Minisyncoccia; order Moranbacterales. The sequence continues at coordinate 1,672 of JALVPE010000029.1, read as the reverse complement.
TAACCAAATACTGAGCAACAACGTCAAGTGCTCCAGAATGTTCTAAACCTCCAACCATCACAAACAAAGCAACAAAAAACACCAACACTGATAATTCTAATTTTTCAAAAACTTTTTGAGGATCTTTATTTGGCGAAACCAAAATAAGAGCTATAGCCGCACCGATAAGAGCTACCATTGAAGGTTCTAATCCTATTGAATTATGTACAAAAAATAAACCAACTACCAACATCAAAACTCCAACAATAATTTTGAGAGTACGTTTGTCTGTTATTGCCTCATTTTCATCCATACTTATTAATTTATCAATATTTTGTGGTTTTTCTTTCATTTCTTTTCTATAAACCACTTTAAGGACAAAAAGCGTAACAAACCAAGCGATTAGCACAACTGGCAAAGAGTGTATCAAAAAATCATTAAAACTAAAACCTGCTGCAGAACCTATCATAATATTTGGCGGATCTCCAACAAGTGTCGCTACACCACCAGTATCTGACAAAAGCGCTTCGGCCATCAATATAGGAGTTGGATTAATCTTTAACATTCTAGTAACAACAATTGTAATAGGTACAATTAAAATAATCGTTGTCACATTATCCAATACAAGTGATAATAATGTTGTAACAGTACCAAGAGCAACTACCAATAACCATGGATTACCTTTGGTTTTTTTCGCCGCTAAAATACCAAGATACTGAAATGCTCCAGTAGTTTCCATAATAGCAACGATAGTCATCATGCCCAGTAAAAGACCTATCGTATTAAAATCTATTGCACTCATTGCCTCTTCTGGAGAATAAAACTCAAATATCATTCCAGCAACAACCATCACTATTGCACCAAAAAATGCAATAACTGTTCTGTGTAATTTTTCAGCTATAATTAAGCCGAAAGTGATTGCAAAAATTGCAACGCTAATTCCTAATGCATAATCCATAAACTTTATTAAAAATTAAAAAATAAAAAAGCAATACAAAAGCATTGCTTAACAAAAATTAAACCTATTTGAAACTCTCTTCTATCCCCATATAATACCCTATCATTTGTTTGAATTCTGTACGAGTTAGTAACCCCACAACTCTACCTTCATCATCAACAACAGGTACACGCACTTGTTTTTTTGAAAGTGCAAAAATTGCAGCCTCCATAACAGAAGATGTTATTTTTACAGTATTCGGTTTCGCATTCATAAATTCCGTCACTTTTACATCACGTGACCTATTTACTTCCTCTTTAAACATTTCTTCTGTAGCAAACCTAGCAGCAATCGTATCATCTTCCAAATAATCAGGTATGACACGAGCAATAACAGAACCAGCATTTACTACACCTACTAACTTTTGTTCATCATTTACAACCATTAAAGAATTTGTTTTTTGTGCAATCATTTTCTTTAATATATCATAAAGAGTTGCATCATCATCAATCAAAACTGGTTGACGCATTATATCCTCTATAGTTGTTGTTTTGCCATCAATAACCATATTTTTAAAAATTATTTAAATTAATATCACAATTTACAATTATATTACTTCTTCAAAAAAATGCAAGTTTTAGTCTTCTCCAATGCAAGATGTCCGGAAATGAACCTATTTCCAATGCAAAATGTCCCTTTTTGTTAAGGGACATTTGCAAGGCGAAAAAGTTTTTACAATAATGATGATATGGTAAA
>JALVPE010000028.1 GCA_027031945.1 Candidatus Moraniibacteriota bacterium | reverse complement strand
ATATATAATTAATTTACACTATTTACCGCAACATTTTTTATATTTTTTACCACTACCGCAAGGACATGGATCGTTACGACCAACTGTTTTATTGGAGGTAATTGGTTTTTCAATTTTTGGCATACTATTTATCATCTCTTTTTTTTCTTTTTCTACCGCAGTTGCAAATTGCTCTAGATTATCATCAGCACCAGACAATTCCATTGCCTCTGACATCCTACTCATAGCACTATCATCTTGTTTCACAATTGTCGCTCGAAAAATCGTATGCAAAACAGTATTACGAATATTTGCCACTAACTGTGAAAACATATCAAAAGCTTCTCGTTTATATTCAATAAGTGGATCTTGCTGACCATAACCTCGCAAACCAATACCTTGACGTAAATGATCAATTGCATCTAAATGATTCATCCAATGTTGATCAATTGTACGCAACAATATTGAACGCTCAATAGCACGCATAACTTCCTCTCCATTTTCTTGTTCTTTCACATTATATGCAATTTTCCCCTGAGCAAAAATATATTCAACAACTGTAGCAATAATCTCACGATCATCTTTGGATTGGTCAGAAACAATGTCTTCAATTTTTTTAGCTGCTTCATCAGAAAGTGGAAAAATAACTCTTATATCCTTTACTATTTTTTCTATTTCCCAATTATATCTTTCACCAACAGAATGTACTCCAACAATTTCTTCAATTTCTTCATGAAGTAAATTAAATATTTCGCTTTTTACATCTTTACTTTTAAGAGCAATACGTCGTTTTTCATAAATAACTTCACGTTGCTTATTTACCACATCATCATAATCCAAAACATGCTTACGAATATCAAAATTAAAACCTTCGATTTTTGATTGAGCTCCTTCAATTTGTTTTGAAATCATTTTATTTTGAATTGGTTGGTTTTCTGGAAGTCCCAAGCGTTCCATAATGTTTTTTAACTTATCTCCACCAAAACGACGCATAAGCTCATCATCAAGTGAAATATAAAATTGCGTTGTGCCGGGATCTCCTTGACGACCCGATCTTCCTCTGAGCTGATCATCAATTCTTCTGGCTTCATGCCTCTCTGTCCCTATGATATACAACCCTCCCAAATCTTTAACACTCTCTCCAAGTTTAATATCTGTACCACGACCAGCCATATTTGTAGCAATTGTTACTGAGCCTTTTTTCCCGGCATTTGTTATAATTTGAGCTTCTTTTTCATGAAATTTAGCATTTAATACACTATGTGATATTCCTGCTTTTTCTAGAGTTTTCGATAACGCTTCTGATTTTTCAATAGCAACTGTACCAACTAGAACAGGTTGCCCTTTCTTATTTAACTCTTTTATTTTGCTTACTATTGCATTAAATTTCCCTTTTTCATTTTTATACACAACATCCGGCAAATCATTACGAATCATTTTTTTATTTGTAGGTATCTCTATTACTTCTAATCCATATACTTTTTGCAATTCTTCCGCACTTGTACTTGCTGTTCCAGTCATACCTGCAAGTTTTTTATACATACGAAAATAATTTTGAAAAGTAATAGTTGCAAGTGTACGAGACTCCCGTTGTACAGGCACTTTCTCTTTTGCTTCAATCGCTTGATGTAACCCATCACTATATCTTCTTCCCTCTTGAGCACGTCCTGTAAACTCATCAATTATAATGACTTCACCATCACGAACCATATAATCTTTATCTCGCTCAAAAAGCACTTGAGCCTTTAATGATTGTTCTAAATGATGTACATATTGAATTTTCCCCTGTTCATAAATATTGCCGATATTAAGTGCTTTTTCTACTTTTTCAATACCTGAATCCGTAATGGCTACACTACGTAATTTTTCATCAACAGTAAAGTCTTCATCTCTTACAAGACCTGGCACAATACCGGCAAATTGCTCATAAAGCTTTGTAGATTCGGTATCGGGAGCTGATATAATAAGCGGAGTACGAGCTTCATCTATTAAAATTGAATCAACTTCATCTACAATTGCATAATGATGTCCACGCTGAGACAGTTGTTCCTCACTTTGAGCCATATTATCTCTAAGATAATCAAAACCAAATTCATTATTGGTTCCATATGTTATATCTGCTGCATATGCCTCCTTCTTTGTAACAGAATTTAAATTTTCCATTTCAATATCAACCTCATTATTATCCACAGTGTTTGGTTCATACAAAAAACCACCTTCATGTGTAATACATGCAGTTTGAAGTCCTAATTTTTCATAGACAACTCCCATCCAATTACAATCACGTTTTGCTAAGTAATCATTTACAGTAACAACATGCACACCTTTTCCTTCCAAAGCATTTAAGTATATGGGAAGCGTGGAAGTCAAAGTTTTTCCTTCACCAGTTTTCATTTCTGCAATTTTACCCTGATGTAGAACAACTCCGCCCATAAGTTGAACATCATAATGCCTCTCATTTATAGTCCTTCCGGCCGCCTCCTTTGTCAAAGCAAACGCTTCGGGCAAAATGTCATCTAAGGTTTCACCATTTTTTAATCGTTTTTTAAATTCTTGTGTCTTTTTTTTAATTCCCTCATCAGATAATTTTTTCATCTCATCCTCGAATGAGTTTATTTGCTCTACAATTGGTTTTAATTTATTTATTTGTCTTTCATTTGAACCGAATATTTTTTGAAAAAGTGACATATATTTTTGCATAGTTAAACATTATCTATCCTTATCTGATAGAATTCAACGTGTATAAACTTAAGTGTATCAAAGAAGATTTGAAACGTCAAAAACCTAAATATAACAAATCAATTATTTTGCCGTGATAAGTATATTATTTTTATTAGTCTGATTATATTTATACACAAAAAACCAAAAAACAACCAATAAAAATTAAAATATAAATGATTGTATACTGCCAAGTTGATAATATAAGTGATTTTGGTAATTGACGAAAATACATATTTATAATTCTAAAAACACTAAACCACATACCAAAAAACAAGACACCTATTTCTGTAAAAATATTCTTCTTATTTATAAAAATTACAACTACACCACCTAATATTGCATAAATAAGTTCATAAATCTGTGTTGGATGCACAGGTAAAACTACAAATATATTAACATCACCAAATTTCCATTCACCTAACCATTACCACAAAAATCAAGCCACCCACTATGGTAAATCCGTGCATTTGCAAATCAAAAATATTCAGTGAATCACTCTTACCATATATATACTAGGATTAAAAACAAAATGTAATAATCTCGCTCCCAATAGTCCCGCCACTGCACCACCACCCAAAAGACAGAAGGTTTGACGTACAAAAAAATTATTATGACGTGCACTAAAATAACTTGCAATAATTACAAATATACTGACAAGTATATAGAAAAAGCCATACGCCATAATTACAACGTTCTGTCCAAATATTGAAAAAGTAAATAATTCTGGATGCATACTTTCTTTATTTTTTAGCAGAAACATTAGCTTTAATTGCCATATCTCCACCTCAATATTGAGCATTCATACTCCCATCCAATACAATCGTCCCATCATCTTTTTTTATTGCATCAAGAAATGTTTTTCTCCATTAACTTTTTCAGTTGCCCACTCAATCGCAGTTTCTATGTCCTCAAGTGTAGGATTTTTCACAACCTCATGTGCATCCATCACTTTTTTTATAGTCTTTGGTATATCCAGATACTCACACTCTCCTGCCAAAAACTTTGCTACCATCGCATCGTTTGCTGCGTTCATTACAGCAGGCATTGTACCACCTGCTTCCATAGCATCAAATGCATATCCCAGACACGGAAACCTATCCAAATCAGGTTTATCAAATGTATAAGAAGTATTAAATCTATGTCGTTTCACTGCTTTACCCCATCTATCCGGATAACTCAAAGCATACTGAATAGGAAGTCGCATATCAGGTTCAGAAATTTGAGCAATTATTGAATTATCGGAATACTCCACCATAGAGTGAATTATGCTCTCTGGATGAATTACGACTTGTATATTTTCAGGTGCTACGTCATAAAGCCACATTGCTTCAATCACCTCAAATCCCTTGTTCATAAGAGTGGCAGAATCTATCGTAATTTTTACTCCCATATTCCAAGTTTTGTGGCCAAGTGCATCTTCAATTGATACATCTTTCATTTGTTCTTTTGTGTAATCTCTAAGTGCTCCACCTGAACAAGTAACCACAAGTGAACGTATTGTCCTTCTATTTTCACCGTTTAAACATTGAAAAAGTGCACTATGCTCTGAATCAATTGGCATAAGCATCACATCATTTTCACGAGCTTCCCTCATCACAATTTCACCAGCTGCCACAAGGGTTTCTTTATTTGCTATTGCTATATTTTTCTTTTTTCTAATAGCCTCAATAGTGGCTCGTATAATGGTAAGACCAACAGTTGCAGTTATAAAAGTATCATAACCATCCATAACAGCAATTTTCTCTAACATCTTCGAACCAGTTATAATTTTAACACTTGTTTTCTCTCCTAAGTACTTTGCTTTTTGTTCATCTGCCACACCTACTATTTCTGGTTTAAATTCCTTAATTTGATCTAAAAGCAAATCTATATTGTTTCCTCCGGCACTAAGTGCAAACACTTTTAATTTCTCTGGATACTTGCGCACAATATCTAAAGTTTGTGTACCTACTGATCCTGTACTTCCCATGAGTGCTATTTTCTTCATAGGCATATAGTTAATAAATTAAATACCTTTATTATTTTAATTGCAAACCCAATATTAACTTGCGCACTCTGGTCTTTGTGTGATATTAACTCGTAAAGTGCCAAACATTTTTGTTATATTATCCCACTCTTTTATAAAACCACTCCCCTTAACTGTCATAATTATACCTGTATTACTACCGATTACTCTCCAGTATAATCTCCATTCATACGGGGCTGCAAATGCCAAATAATAAGTCATAGTATTTGTTTCAGCCATAAAAAATTTATCTCCTTCAGGTTCCAAAACAGCTTTTGGAAATTCTCTTTTATATTCTCTTACAAAAAACTCTTCAGTTGTCAAGCCTTCTGCATCTACCGCTCGAATTGTTGTTGTTACATTATTTCCATATAAAACAACATTTTTAGATATATTCGTTATACCATTATTTGACCAGCTAGAAGGATAATTTAATTGATAATCAAATTCACAGTTCCAATATTCAATAGAATGCTTTGCATAATCATCATCAAAAGCAAATTTATCACTATAAAGACTATCATAGTCTATATCTGTATCTGTATTACTCAAAATATTATCATCATGAACAACTGATTGAGAACCAAAAAATTCAATACTATGTGCAATAGTATCCATATCCTTTAGAGCTTGAGGAAAAATGTCTGAAATCTGTTCATCTATATCTATATGTGAATATACAAAGGTATAAAAATCATTTGTTCCTATAACCTCACCATATGTATCATCATTGTTATAATTATCCTCATTTTCATTCCAACTCTCCGTAACATAAACAGATATAGAAAACATGTCTACATAACCGGGAATATCACTTCCTTCATCATATTCTTGTGATGGCAAATAAAAATCAACATCAGCCACATTAAAATCTCCACCCAAATCAATTTGTTTTACCTTGTAATCATATTTTGCCCAACTTTCCGGAATATTTACACGAAAACCAAATTCCTTATTCTCATAAACTAATTTTTTTTCTTTATCCAAATTCAATTGTTCTTTTTTTGTCTGTTTTTGACTTGTAACATTCGTATTGTTTTTTAAGGTTTCTTCATTTTGTTTTTGATTTGAAAAATCTTGAGTTATGCGATCTTTTGTGTTTTGAATTTTTGTTTTCTGCTGATGTAAATACCAATAACCACCTCCAACAATAATTATACCTAATAGAATAAAAACTCCCATAACAAGAAAACCAATAATTGCCCACAATATTTTATTGGAAGAATTATTTTTTGGAATATTGGTAACTTCTTGCTGAAATTCAACGTTATTTTTATTTTCTTGCATAATTATTTATTTTAATATTAATAATTAATCAA
>JALVPE010000027.1 GCA_027031945.1 Candidatus Moraniibacteriota bacterium | reverse complement strand
TTTAATATAGTAACAATTCACAAAATAGATATTTATCCAAACAAAGTGAGCATTGATAACTTTGATTTCATAAACTTTGTCATTGAATTTTTCTCTAAGTTTGTCGGATAAACTATAATCCTTATTTTTTCTTGCATCTTTTCGTTTCTCGGCAAGTTGTATTATTTCTACTGGGATTTCCTCCGTTTCAATTTTTGTATCCATACCAAGCGCATTACATGCTTTTGTAAAAAATGTTTTTATTTCATCTATATTATAAAGCAAAGAATCATTTATAAGGGTATTTGTTTCTGTGATAATAGCAAATAAAACACTTAGTGCTAAAGGAGTATTCAAATTGTCATCCATTGCTTTTTCAAATTTAGCCCTATATTTTGATACATCAATTTTTTTGCTTTTAGGTGTGTCAACTATGTTTGCTTTGTTTAATCTAGTTATAAAATCCTGAATAGTTTTTTTGTTTTTATGTGCTTGTTCTAGAACTTTCCATGTGAAATTCATCTGTGAGTTATATTGAGATGATAAAAAAGCAATTCGTAAATCTTGTGCATCGAAGTCTTTTTTCTTTATATCTTCAAGTGTTAAAAAAGTTCCTTTTGATTTGCTCATTTTTTCACCATCAAAAAGTAAATGTCTATTGTGCACCCAATAATTTACAAATTTTTTACCATTAGCACTTTCTGATTGAGCAATTTCTGCTTCATGGTGTGGAAAAATATTATCTTCACCGCCAGTATGAATATCAAATGTTTCACCAAGATATTCCATACTCATAGCAGAACACTCTATGTGCCATCCAGGATAACCGACAGACCAAGGTGAATTCCATTTCATAATGTGATTATCAGGAGCTTTTAACCATAATGCAAAGTCCCATTGATTTTTTTTATCTGGATGAGGTTCATTTAGTCGTGCCCCGATATTTAATTTTTCTAATGTATTGCCAGATAGTTTTCCATAATCTTTAAATTTCGTAACATCAAAAAATACGTTTCCATTATTCTCATAAGCAATACCTTTTTTTATAAGTGTTTCTATGATGGATATCATTTGAGGAATATGTTCTGTTGCTCGTGGAAAATAGTGTGCCGGCTCAATGTTCATTTCTTTTTCAATTTCTTTGGCATAATTTTCATAAAATTTAGCAATTTCTTCGGGAGTTTTCTTTTCTTTTTTTGCAGCTTTTTCCATTTTATCATCGCCACTGTCACCTTGTGCTACATCATCTTCCGTTAAATGACCTACGTCTGTAATATTTTTGATGTGGCGCACTTCGAAACCACGATATTCCAAATATCTACGCAAAATATCCGCAGTAGTATATGCACGTAAGTTACCTATATGAACTTTACTGTAAACTGTAGGTCCACAAGAATACATTCCAACCTTACCTGGATTGATAGATTTAAATTCTTCTTTCTGTTTTGTGAGTGTATTGTATAGTTTTAACATCAAACAGATTAACTTACTAATTACTAGTTATTAACATACTATTTTTATATCCATTTTGCAACTTTAAATATTATGAAGGTTATAGCTGATATTATAAGTAGTGCAGATAAATGAATTAAAAATGCAAAAGGATTGTCTTTTAGTGGCATATGTATAATATTTAAATTAAATACACTCAAATATATTGTTACTGGGATCCACAAAACTGAAAAAACCGTAATGGTGCGCATTCGTTGATTAATTTTTTCAGATAAAAGTGAATTATTTGTTTTTTCTAAAGAGATGATTGTTTCTTTAGCACTTTCCAAATCGTTCCATAATCTAATATTTGTACCAATAAGATCATGATAATACATTTTTATATCTTCTGGAACAGTACCATTTGATTGTGAAATGATTGATTCAATAATGGAACGTTGTGGCATAAGAGTTCTGCGGAAATTTAAGATATCACGTTTGACAACACTTATTTCACGTACCATTTGTCGTTCATTGCCACCAAAAATTCCTTCTTGAATATCGTCAATGTGTTTTGTAACATGATCAAGTCGTGGAAAGCACGATTCGGTGAGAAGTTTGAATACTTCATATAACAAGTGTGCTGTAGAGTGAATCATATATGTGCGACGTTTTCCTTCACTTTGTTGCAGAGCATCAAAAAATTTATCCAGTTGATAAATGCTTTTTGTATGTCCTGTGATTAGATGAGATTTTGTCAGAAGTATATCAATCTCGCTTGCATAGGTTGTTCTTTTTTCAGAATCAAACAAAGGAATGTGAATTGTAAGAAAAAGACAATTGCTGTATTTGGTAGCACGGGCACGATATGTCGGTGTTGTAAATTCTTCAACCGCAAGTGGATGGACATCAAAATTTTCTCGGATATAGTCAATATCGGTCTTTGATGGATTTTCAAGATCAATCCATGTGACTTTTTCATGCTTAACTATTTTCATTTGTTAATTTTGGTTTATATTTATGTTTATTTTAGTTTAACAGCAAAACAGTCTTTTGACAAAAAACTTGTATAATTATGACATATTTTGTATCTATTTAGATTTATCTAAACAAGTAATTCATGTCATTCTGGAAATGCTTTTTTTCATGAGCGATTAGCGAATGATTGGAATAGCATTGTCTGAAATTTTTCGAACAAATTTAGAGAATATATTTATATTCATAGAAAGATACTTGTTTATTGGACGGGCAGGCTTCGCAGGCGTGACAAGGAATAGAACTAAACAGTTTCTATATTTTAATTGGACTAAAATATAATTTTGTATTACAATAATTTACTATGAATATATTAATAAAAAAAGTTGTTTTACAATTTATAAAAGTGTATCAAAAGACGATTTCATTGGATCATGGTCTATTATCACACATCACTCAAAAGCGACAATGTCGTTTTTATCCCACATGTTCACAATACACATATACTGCCGTAGAACGTTACGGAGTATTGCGTGGTTTGTGGATGGGTGCGAGGCGTGTCGGAAGATGTCATCCGTGGCATGAGGGAGGACTTGATCCTGTTATTGGTAAAGAAAAAACTGCAAAAGGACTACACAAAGATATATCTCATAGGGAGATGTATGATTAAAGAACTAAATTATAATATAGGGAGGTAAAATGGATCTAAATTTAATTACAAGTAGGAATAAGGCTAGGGTCACAATTAGAGAAGAGTTGGGTTTTCCAAATGCTTCAGTGGAGTTTATAAAATTACTGTTTGTTAGAGACAGTAGTGGAATTTATGAGCCAACTGTTAACTTTGGAATCCTTGCAAGAGAATTAAATGAACATCATCTTGTGAAAAAAATGGCAGAAGTTGTGCATTTACCACAAGATAGTGATGAAAGAATGGTCGTGGTTCGGCAAATTCGTCAAATAATAAAAAAAATAAGAGGGTAAAAATGCATAAAATATTGAGGATTAATTTTCGAACCATTTATAAGAAATGTAACGAGGACAGTTTTTGCACAGGAAGATTGCATAATAGAAATAAGGCTATCATTACGAATGTTTCAGAAGATATTCTAGAAATATTGCGTAGTGCATGTGATGTTATCATTGACTATGCACAAAAGACGATAACTCTTATGAGAAATGCTCAAATTGTCATTCCTCTGAAAGAGTTGGGATATAAAAAAGATATGGTAATCACTTTTACTGGTGGGCGGTTAATAGCTGTTTCGCAGTAGATTTTCAGTTGGGTAGGCGTAAATCACACGCTTATCCAACTTTTTATTTTTGTAAATTAGCACTCTCTTGACACGAGTGCTAATCATGTATATAATATAAATATGAATGAAAGACAGATAAAAATTTTAATAGCAGTAATTGAAGAATATACAAAGAATGGTTTGCCTGTCGGCTCTTCCATATTGGTTGAAAAGTATGGGTTTGATGTTTCAGCTGCTACTCTTAGAAATGATATGGCAAGGTTGGAGAATGAGGGCCTATTGTATCAACCACATACCAGTGCCGGTAGAATTCCTACAGATTTAGGTTATAGATATTTTGTAGAAAATATCATGCCGGAGAGGGAGCTGTCAAAGGAGGAGCAACAAATGATGCAAAAAGAATTGTTGCAGTTGCGTGCTCAAAATTCCAGACTCACACGAACTACTGCAAAATTACTTTCAACTTTGAGTGGTTATGTAGCTATAAGTGGAGTACCGCATAACAATGATTTTTCTGAGTGTGGCTTACGTTCACTTCTGTCAGATGCAGATGCAGATAATTTGGATGAAATTTGTGCATTGGCTGAGAGTTTGGATTATATAGATGAAAAATGTGATGATTTGATGGCTGAGTTATCAGATGGAGAGACAAAAATTTTTATAGGAGAGGAAAATCCAATAAGCAAAACTCAAAATTATTCAATGATAGTTAGTCAATATGAACAAAACGGAGAGAAAGGCATAGTAGCCTTAATTGGTCCGAAAAATATGGAATATGAAAAGAATAAGTTGCTAATAGATCAAGTAAAAAAAACTTTAGGAGGACTTAGTGTAATAGTTATGATATTAAGTAATATAAGTTATTAAATTCAAAACACAATGGATAAAATAAAGAAAAGAAAGTTGTTGAGAGTATCTCAAAAAGCATTGTTTTACAACCGGGAAAATAAGAAGTTTCTTGTTTTAAAGGCAGTAGAAAATAAGGATGGTCATACAGCACATAAGGAATGGATGAAAAAATATGGTCCATGGGATTTGCCGGGGGGTCATATTGATGAAAATGAAATTGACTTAGATAAAGCTTTTGCAAGAGAGATTCAAGAGGAAATAGGTATAAATTTTGATGTCAAGACAGAACTTTGTACAGTTGAGTTTATGCGCAACAAGAAAGCTCAACATCATGGAGTGGTTATTATTCATTTAGCGATGTTTTATAATGATGAAGAGATAAAATTAAGTGATGAGCATGTTGAATATTTATGGGCGAGTGCAGATGAAATATTGGATATGAAAGATGTAAAGCCTTGGATTAAAAATGCAGTTCGAAAAGCTCTAAATCAAATTGAGTCGATGGAAGCAGTGGATAGATTGCACAGATGTTTAGCAGATTTTGATAATTATAAAAAGCGACAAGTTGAAAATCGAAAAGAATTTACAAAATATGCAACAGAAGGAGTTATAAATGATATGTTGCCAATATTAGATAATTTTCATGCGGCAACAGGGCATATTCCGGAAGGTGAAGCGGATAGTCCATGGGTGACCGGAATAATGTTTATACAGCAACAGATGGACAAGGTATTTGAAGATCACAATGTGACCAGGATCGATATCAAAGTAGGAGATGAATTTGATCCGAACATAATGGAAGCGATAAAAGATGATAACAAAACAAAATTAAACGAAGATGCTAAAGTAGAAAAAATTGCACAACCGGGTTATAAAATTGGAGACAAAATTTTAAGACCTGCTCGTGTAGTATTGAAGAATAGTGAAGATAAATAATTTAAATTTAAATAGAAAGGAGGTGACACATTTATGACAAGAGAAATTATGCGTTTTACGCCAGCTACGGACATTGAAAGATTTTTTGGAGAAGATCTGTTTTCATTTGCAACACAAAGTTTTACGCCGGCGATCGATGTTTATCAAGACAATGATAATCTTATTGTCGAAACATCTTTACCCAGTATTGATCCGGAAAACGTAGATATTTCGGTTGAAAATGATGTGTTGACAATCTCTGGCGAAACAAAAGAGAAAAAGGAGGTTAAAAAAGAAGATTTTTATCGCAAAGAGATTCGTGAAGGATCATTTTCAAGATCGGTAATTTTGCCACTTGGCGTTAAAGGTCAAGATGCTGAGGCAGAATATGAAAATGGTATTTTGAAAATTATTTTGCCAAAAGCGGAAGAGGCTAAACCAAAGAAAATTGCTGTAAAACTAAAAGGAAAAAAGAAAAAATAATGCTTTTTCCTTCTCTCCCTCACTTTGTGGGGGAGAGTATAGAGAAATTATTATTTGTCGTTTTTTCTGAATATGAAATTAAATCGCGATAATTTTATATTCACAAAGATGATAAAAAGTTTAATTTATAATTAATTTAATTTAAAATAATATGGGAAAAATATTAGGAATTGATCTTGGAACAA
>JALVPE010000026.1 GCA_027031945.1 Candidatus Moraniibacteriota bacterium | reverse complement strand
TGTCTTTTGTACAAATTGTTATAAAATATGCACCACTTTGTGAATAATTATATCCTTGTATTCTTGATGATTGTATGCTGTATTTGTTTTGAAATTTTTTCATAATTCCATCCTTAACGTAGAGACGCGATTAATCGCGTCTCTACAAAATTATAATCATACGATATTATTCTCAATCAAAAAATCTTTGATCCTTTCAAACATTTTTTCATGACCTTTTGTATTTGGATGTAATCCATCATCTAAATCATCTTTTTGCAATAAATCAAACATATAGCAATATGGCACATTATTTATTTCAGCAACCTCTTTTATTACATTATCATATTTCTTAATATTTTCATTGCTATACGATAAATTTGATGCCCATGACACAGGCGTAACTAAATTTTCGTTTACTGATGTTAATCCTATAAACATTATTTCGCTTTCCCTTCCTCTCGTTTTTGCAACTAATTGCTCTAAATTTTTTCTTGTATCTTCCAAAGGAATTCTACATCTATTTATATTTTCATCAAAAGTTGAGTCATTTATTCCTATCGCAATGAGCACAATCTTTGGTTGTCTAGCATTATATTCATTATCAAATCTATCCAATACATCCTTTGACATTGCACCACTAATACTCAAGTTGTATACACTAATATCTGATGATTTATCAGCAAAATAATATACCTTTAAACGATCACACCAACCACCACCAACATCATCATTATGTCCATGACCAATACTGCTACCAAATACACAAATTCTTTTACTCATAAAAATTTATATTTACAAATTATTCTCAATCAAGTTATTTATCAAATTCTCAAAAGAAATTCCTGCTTCTCTTGCTGCGTCTGGTACTAAACTTGTGTTTGTCATACCTGGAATTGTATTTATTTCTAAAAAATATACTTTACCTGATTTTTCATCCCAAAGTAAATCTGTGCGTGCTAGGTGTTTACAACCAACCTCATTAAATGATTTAAGTGCATAATCTTTAGCAATGTCCTCTACTTCCTGCGGAATATTTGCTGGGCACACATGCGTGCTACCACCAGTAGCATATTTTGCTTCATAATCATACCAATCATTTGTGTTTGCTTTTATTTCCACAACAGGTAAAACATTTTGCTCACCGTTCTGTTCAATAATTGCAACTGTAAGCTCTCGTCCATCAATCATCTTTTCTACAACAACTTGCTTACCATAAATGAAAGCTTTCTCTATCGCGCTAGATAATTTGTCCTCCTTTTCAACTTTTGAAATACCTACAGATGAACCTGCATTACTAGGTTTTACAAAAAGTGGTAACCCAAATTCTTCTACAATTTCTAACACATCATATTTATCATTTCTATCAATAGCACACCCTGGAATAATTTGTATACCCACATTCTCTACTACATTTTTTGTTTTTGACTTATTCATTGCCAAAGCATGAGCACTATGTCCAGAAAAAACATAAGGCACGCCCAAAATATCCAAGAAACCTTGCAATCGCCCATCTTCCCCATACTCACCGTGTAATATTGGCGCTACTAAATCAATCTCACCTTTACTTACCATGTTAACAAATTTTGCAATATCATTTTTCTCCAGCAACCCAGAATCATCTTTATCCTTTAAATATTTTTTTGCCCTAGATCCAATAATCCAATTACCATTTTTCAAAATTGCCACATAAACCACATCATATTTATCACTATCAATAACTTCTGCGACAGCACCACAAGACGCAAGTGACACCTCATGTTCACTATTATTGCCTCCAAAAATTACTGCTATATTCTTTTTCATAAGTGTAATAATTAAAAATAACTAGTTCATCATTTATAACTTACAATTTAAATAGTTATTTCTTAAATTTTTTACGTGGATCTTGTGCTGTGTGAAATATTGTTAAGATGTAAATAACTTCATCAACAATTTCATAAACAATCAAAAATGGTAATTTTGGCACTACGACTTCTCTGGTTTTTCTGACATCGCCTTTTTTACCAAATTCTGGAAACTCTTTTATATAATCAACCATTTTCTCAATGTATGATAAAACACTTTTTGCCACACACTTATCATCTTTTGATATAAACTCATATATGTTTTCAACATCCTCAACTGCCTGTAGGGTAAATTTTACATCCATATAGATACAATTTATTTTTCAAAAACTTTCCTCCATTCATTTTCATCACACACCTCACCATTCTCCACCTGCTTTTGTGCTTTTTTGATTTGTTCCATTCTTTCCTGATACACATCCAAATACATATCAATTGCTTGATTTATGATATAGCTACGATCTCTATCCTGAGCTTTTGCAACTTTATCTAATTTTTTCTTATAACTCTCTTTTGTCCTAAATGAAACTGTTGTATTCATAACTTTTTTATTATCGTATTACACCGTATTACAGTATATCACGCTATAATACATAATTCAAATTACTGGTTACCAATAATCATTCTTAATTATTTTTCGCATTTATAAACACTAACCTTTCCACGAACCAATAAATCATTTTGCTTTTGACAATTGTCTTCAAAATATTTTCTCGCTTCTTTGGTTATGAATTTTTCATCGTTATCTGAATATACAACCCAGACTGTACTGTATTTATTTTGAAAATCTTGTACTTGTATTACATCAATCTTTTTTACTTTCCCTTCATCTTTTATCTGATCTTCCGAGCGTTCTGAACCAAAGTCCAATACCGGCACGTCAAGTCCGCTGTAATAATAGTTGCGGAAATTTCTCGTAATCATCGCTTCTCCATTATTTATATTTTTCTTTACAAATAAAAATACTTTACGGTAGTTTGCAGTATCTGCTTTTGAATTAATATGATAAGTATTGTTTTCTTGGAAAAAGTAATGGTAAGAAGGCAAAAATATAAATCCAGCGATAATCGTCACTATAAATACACTTCTACCATCAATATTTTTTTGTAAATAA
The DNA here is from genome assembly GCA_027031945.1 of Candidatus Moraniibacteriota bacterium. Taxonomy (GTDB): domain Bacteria; phylum Patescibacteriota; class Minisyncoccia; order Moranbacterales. The sequence continues at coordinate 3,137 of JALVPE010000026.1, read as the reverse complement.
TTTGCAAATGCGTAAACTCCAGCCCCTACCAATATAAATCCAAAAGGTTGTAAAAAGAAAATATATTGCGGGCCAACATTTCTATTCCACAAAAATATCGCACCTAGAAGAATTATAAAAAATGTAGTTATAACCCAGATTCCAGGTCGTACATCCTCTCGTTTTTTTACCAAAAACCAAGAACCCATCAAAATTGCGGCTCCACCCAAAAGCGGATTCCAATAATTACGCATGATATGTCCTACGTAATTCCAATGATCATCAAAAAAAACTAACGAATTAGTGAATTGTTCCCAAAATTGTGGTACAAATAATTTTATCAGCAATCCACCCAAAAGCATTAAAGTCACATACGCACCATATCGACGTGCAACATTTTCTTTTCTTTTGACGATAGACATTACTACAAAATACGTTAGTAATATAAGTACAATATTGCCAGTCAATTGATGCAAATGATACGAAAGCGTTCCAAAAATAATAGCGGGAATAAAGTACACCCACCTGACATTTAATATTTCACCCAAAAGTCCACTTGCTTTTTTACTAGAAGAATCAATAAATTGAAATAAACTCCAAGAAAACAGTAGAAAAATTGGTGCGAACATACTGTACATTCTAATAGTACGATTAAGTTCAATGGCAGGTATGCTCACAGCCCATAAAAATGATGCCATAAGTGCAACCCAGCGATTTTTTGTAAAACTAAAAGTCACAAAAAATAAAATAATAGTTGTAAATATCCCCCAAAGTGCACTCACCAGACGAAAGTTATATTCCGTAGGTTCTAAATGTCTTAGAACTTGAGCGACTTGCCACCGATAAATCCATGCCCTCTTATCAGATGCTTTATTGTCACGCACACTCACATCACTGTGATTAAAATCCCATGCTTGCCACTGTCCAGTTTGATGATACCCATGGGTCGCATTTACATCCAAAAATTCATCCGCCACAAAAGGATTATTACCAAGTCCCCAAAGACGAAAGAGAGCGGATAAAATCACAACTCCTACGAATATAATATACACCCACTTATGTTGTTTTATTTCTTCTACTATTTTCTTCATAATATTTATTATATTTCCGTAACAACCAGATCGCTAGACATAGCGACCTGGTCGCTACTCAATTTCTAAAATAATTTAATCTTAACTATACTGCTATACTATATATTGTATGTTTTTTTATTATTTTTGACAAATAAAAAACCTTTCAATTATTTAAAAAATGCAATATACTTAAACCATACTAAAAAATTTAATTTCCCTTTTATATGTTCAAGCGTTACAGTGTGACAGAGTTATTATCTGCTATTTGTCTATTTTTTAGTACAATCGGAATATCTGTATCAAAAGCAGTATTGTTTACTTCACCAAAAGTTTATTACATTGTTTTTTTAGCATCTCTAATTGTACTCGCTTTTTTACTTTTCAAAAAGCGCAGTAACTTTATAAAAAACTTCCTAATTCTAACTCTGCCTGCAGAAATTGTTTTATTATTAACAAACAATTTGACACATAAATTACATTGGATCTTTGATATTTTGTCTGGATTATGGCTATTGCTTTTGGCTTTTGTGATAATTCATCGTTGGCATCAAAAACATAGTACTAACACTGTAAAAGATACTAATACAAAATTATACGCACCTCTAACAATTTCTTTTTTAGCAATTATCATGTTTTTGCATTTTGGATTCGGATTTTATCATCTAGGCAAAGCTGCTTATGTTGATGAGAGACTCTGGACTTATAGCAATGAAAAAAGAATTGAAAAATATTGGAATAACATTTTAGAAATGGATTGGAAACATACTCGCCCAAGTGATAAACCTGGTGTGAGTCTTGCATTTATTTCTGGACCGTCTCTTCTATTTGTAACTCCATCTGATTTCAAAGAAGCAATGGCTGACAAACAGGCATTTGAAAATATGCTTTTTGCTATGCGACTACCAATTTTACTATTTAGCACTTTTGTACTTTTGATTTTTTATCACATCTTAAGTAAACTTTTCAATCCAAAAGTAGGATTATTATCAACTGCATTTATAGGATTATCTTCTATATTACTAGGGGTAAGTCGCATCATAAACCCTGATGCCCTTAGTTGGATTTTTATCCCGCTCACACTACTGACATACTTTATTTTTCTAAAAACTAAAAACATTAAATGGGTTTATGCTACTGGTTTTCTACTGGGACTTGGACTACTAACAAAATACATCACAAACATTTTATTCCCTTTCTTTTTGATAACACTTATAACATTTCCTTTTTTCTTTGATTATACAAAGAAAAAATTGCGTCAATATTTGCGATTTTCATTTTCTAGCATTGGCATCATTACATTAATTTCACTAATAACATTTTACATTTTTTATCCGGGAACATGGGTTAAAATGGATAGATTGTTACTAGGAACTATTTGGAGTCAACCTTTTGAACCTGTATGGAAAATATTTATTTTAATTGTTCTAACACTAATTTTAGATTATTTTTTTAACAAATTTTCTGCACTCTTGTGGATTACTTTACAGATACAAAAAATTAAAAAATTCTTTATTTATTTAGTTCCATCAGTTTTCCTCATAGCAGTTCTTTCAACTATCTATTTTATTTATATTTCTCCACAAACGATTGATTTTGAACGTATCTTATTATCGCCTAAAACAAGTATTAATTGGGATGGCGATGCTGATATGCTTTCGGCATTTATAACAAGTTTTTATACGCTTACCTTTAGTATTTCTCCACTTGTCTTTTTTGGTGTCTTTTTTGCATTGTATTTTAATTTAAAATCTTACAAAAATATAAATAAATTACATCAATCCATTATTTGGCAATTATTATTTTTTATTATTATATTTTATTTAGGATCATTATTTAGTACAATTATTCCAACTGCACGTTATCAGATTATACTTTATCCTCTTGTGCTAATTATTTCAGCATATGGCTGGTACTATTTATATCTTTTTTTACAAAAATACTCAAAAAAGCTTTCTTTTTATCCTCTGATTATTTTTATATTACTTTTTGGCACATATTCTTTGTTTAATCTGAAGCCTTTTTATTTTAGTTATAACAGTCCACTTTTACCAAAAAATCACCTCATAAATCCTAAAGATATGGGAG
>JALVPE010000025.1 GCA_027031945.1 Candidatus Moraniibacteriota bacterium | reverse complement strand
TGAAAAACTTTTAAATGATAGACCTCGTAAAAGATTAAATTATTGTACTCCAAAAGAAGTGTTTAATGGAGAAGATTTTGAAAAATTTTCCTATTTGTTTAATTAAGATTTGGGTTAGAATTTAAGCAGCAATAAATTGACCATCACGATAAATGTGAATGTCAATTGGTTGTGTTGTATCAGAGTCATTTGCCCAACCTGAGATAATTCCTCCACTAGCTGATTGTACAATGCCTGTGGGCTTTGACTGTACTATTACAGTAACTTTTGCATATTCACCATGTTTCGTCTCAGAAGAAATATCCTTATCACCTCTGTTTTCTACGTCTAAAAAAATGTAAAAAGTGGCTTTTCCATTTATAACATCAAATGTTTCATGGTGTGAGCCTTTTGATACAGTGATGGTTTTGCCATCATGTGAGACATGGACTGTTGTTCTGCCCATGTGTTTTGTAATAGTGTTACCTGCTGGTATATCAACTGTATCTTCTGCTAGTTTTGTGTCATTAGAGTCGAATTTGTTGTTATGATGATCAACTCTGTAATCAATGTCTGTGTCATAGGAATCGTAATTGCTTTTGTTTTTTACGATTGCTTCAGCATCAATCTTGAAGTATTCATCAATTGTTGCTGTTTTTGTGACACTGTGTTGATAGTCTGTCTCTCCATAAATCTTTGTTTTACATGAAATGATGGAGATGTCGTCTTCTGAGGAGTTGTTGTCGTTATTTCCTCCACCACCTGAATCACTTCCTGGACTACTACCGCATAAACCACTGTCCATAACTCCATACTGAGCAAATCCTGTTAAAGGACATGATATTACTAAAAGTAATATAGCAAAACTAATCAATAGTTTTTTCATTGGTATTTACCTCCTTTTTTTAATGACAAAACTGCTGGAAATCTTCAATACTTCCAAAGAACATTGTATCGTACTTATCTTTGGAATATTCATTGTAGTTTTCTTGCAATAGTTGATAGTGTGCCACATCACAAATTCCTGGATAACTATTCTCTGCAGAGCAAGTTTGATTGTAAGACCATATCTTTGCTTTTTTGCAGGGTACGTTACTAGGAGACCAAGCTATGTGTGTATTTCCTTCGGAAACGTAAAAATATCCTTGGTTTAATGGATAGTGGGCGTTGAGGAATGTTTTAGGATTAACCCAGCCATGATCTTTTCCATCAGAACTGAATCCTCTAAATTGTTTACCACAACATTCTACTTCATATGGTCTGATTCCGAGATGGATATGGTCTGCACGCGTTCCATAATAATAATATTTATGAGTAGTTGCAAATACCTCACCAGCTCTAACCAGTTTACCTTTTTTCTTAAACTTAGAAAGAATTTTGTCATGTCCATACACTGTATAAAAAATTATTTCCTTACCAGAATTATCAATAGCTCTATGTCCAAGTAAAACAGCACTACCGAGAGCACCAGACTTACTACCATAGAATGCTAATCCATCTTTCCAATCTTCAATCCAACCGTCCGCTATAGCTCTAACTGGCTGACCAGCTGATTGCATATAATCATGTCCTACATGCCCAGCATAACTATGCCAACTATTCCACTCCTCATTTGTTGGTTGCCGATTCATCGGATAGATCCAACCATTTGGATGTTTTTCCAATGCATACGTAGGTGAAACAATATTAAATACTGCTGTTACCAGTACTACGCAAAACATTTTCATCTTCATTTTTTCACTCCTTTATTTGAGTTTAATGTTATACAATAACCATTATTGTATTTTTGTTAAAGTACATCCTGGAATAATAATTATTCCTTTAAGAATACATTTTATAAAAATATATTCTCTTGGAAAAATTATTTAATAAATTTAAAGGTTTTTAAAATATTCATAAAAATATTATAACTATCGTTATCTATTGTAACATTCTCTCTTTTATTGT
>JALVPE010000024.1 GCA_027031945.1 Candidatus Moraniibacteriota bacterium | reverse complement strand
CATCAAATTAATATTATTGATACGCCAGGACACGTTGATTTTACCGTAGAAGTGGAACGCTCTATGCGCGTGCTTGATGGAGGTGTTGTAGTTTTTGATGGAAAAGAGGGTGTAGAACCTCAATCAGAGACTGTTTGGCGTCAGGCTGATAAATATAAAGTTCCTCGTATCTGCTTTATAAACAAAATTGATAAGGATGGTGCTGACTTTGATAGAGCACTAGAATCAATTCATTCACGACTTACTCCGCATGCGGTAGCCGCTCAATTGCCAATTGGTGAACGTGGAGATTTTGAAGGTGTTGTTGATCTTGTAACAATGAAAAAACTTACTTTTGATGGTAAAATGGGTGAAAAAGTGGTTGAGAGTGAATGTCCAGAAGAATTAAAAGAAAAAGCAGAACAATGGCGTGAAAAATTAGTAGAAAAAGCAGCAGAGCAAGATGATGATTTTATGGAAAAATATCTTGGTGGAGAAGAATTTACACAAGAAGAATTAAAAGCGGCAATTAAAAAAGGTGTTATAGCTAATACAATGATTCCTGTATTTGTAGGGACCGCACTTCAAAATAAAGGCGTGCAACCGGTACTTGATGCAGTTGTGGATTATCTGCCGGCACCAAATGAAATACCAGCTATTGTAGGTACAGATCCAAAAAATCCGGAAAAAGAAATTGAAAGAAAAGCATCTGATGATGAGCCTTTTGCAGCTCTTGCATTTAAGGTAGCAACGGATCCATTTGTGGGGCAATTGGTATTTTTCCGTATTTATTCCGGTTCTCTTGAAGCAGGTTCTTATGTTTATAATACAGCAAGTGGCAAAAAAGAACGTGTTGGGCGAATTTTGAGAATGCATTCAAATGAACGTGAAGAGGTATCAGAATTGTATGCTGGTGAGATTGGTGCGCTTGTAGGTATGAAAAATACAAAAACCGGTGATACTCTTTGTGATATTGATAATAAGGTTGTATTAGAATCAATTGAATTTCCGGAACCTGTTATATCTATAGCGGTAGAACCAAAAACAAAAGCTGATCAGGAAAAAATGGCAATTGCACTTGGCAAGTTAGCGGAAGAAGATCCATCTTTTCGAGTAAAGACTGATGAGGAGGTAGGTCAAACTATTATTTCCGGTATGGGAGAATTGCATCTTGATATTATTGTAGATAGATTAAAAAGAGAATTTAATGTTGAGGCAAATGTAGGTCAACCTCAGGTATCTTATCGTGAAACAATTACACAAGAGGCAGAGGGTGAAGGTAAATTTGTTAAACAATCAGGAGGTCGTGGACAGTATGGTCATGCATGGGTACGAATTGCACCACAAGAACAAGGTAAGGGATTTGAATTTGAAGATGAAATTAAAGGTGGTGTAATTCCTCAAGAATATATCAAACCAACCTTGCAAGGTATTGAAGAGGCAATGAATAATGGTGTGATTGCCGGGTATCCTATGGTAGATATTAAGGCAACTCTTTATGATGGTAGTTATCATGATGTTGATTCATCAGAAGCGGCATTTAAAGTGGCCGGCTCAATGGCATTTAAAGCTGCAGTAAAAAATGCAAAGCCGGTATTGTTAGAGCCAATTATGGCAGTGCAAATTACAACTCCAGAGGAATTTATGGGTGATGTAGTAGGTGATGTTAATTCAAAACGAGGCATAATCAAAGAAATGAATGATCGTGGTGAGGGAACATCAGCTTTAAAAGAAATTGAAGCAGAAATTCCGTTAGCATCAATGTTTGGTTATGCAACACAACTGCGATCCATGTCACAAGGACGAGCGAGTTATGCGATGGAATTTAGTCATTACGCAGAAGTTCCAAAGAACGTAGCGGATGAGATTATTGGTGGTGAAGAAAACGCAAAATAATTATTTTGGTGACGTATTAAAATAAACAGAAAACTCTCAAGGATTTATTGAGAGTTTTTTTGTTGCATAATTTAGTAGGTTTTATTTATTGCACAATAAATTTTTATTGTCATTGTTTATATCTTTCTGTAATAATTAAGATTTTATATGATAGCATGAAATACTTAGTAAACAAATGTGTTTGCAGGTATAATATTTTTATTTTTATAATAAAAAACAACAACTTATGTTGCCGTTTCCTATTATTATTCAAGTTAATGAATAATTATGCGCGTTGTACATTCACTGCATTAGGACCCTTAGGACCGTCAGCAAGCTCAAATGTCACTTCGTCGCCTTCTTGAAGATCGTTAAACTCTACATCTACAAGTTCAGTTGCGTGAAAAAATACATCTTTTTCTTCACCTTCTTGAGAAATAAAGCCAAAACCACGATCTGTAAGACGAGCAATTTTTCCTGTGTTCATCTTTTGTGATAAGCTTATATTTGTTACTTCTTCAAATACAGTTTGTTCTGTTAAGATGAAACTCGACTAGGGCTCTTCTTACAGTTCTGATTTGATTAGTTACTAGCATAACATATAAAAAATATTTTGTCAAACATAGGAGTTGTGATATACTTGTATACATGAAATATAAAAATATTTTATTTCATTTAAAAAACTATGTTGTATAATATATAAACAAAAATATGGACGAAAATATGTCGGAGCAATCTCAAAATAGTGTGAACGATGATGATTCACAAATTCCTCAACCACCAGAACCACCAAAGAAATCTTTGGATAATGAACCTCCTGTTGCAGATATGAACAAAGTAAACAAAAAACGTTCGTTGAATAAATTGATTCTGATTATTATTGGAGCGGTGTTATTATTACTTGTTATTGGCGTAGGTGCTTTTTTTGTTTTTACAAAAAATAATAGTAAAGACGTAAATATAAATAAAAAGGATGGTTTAATGTCAAAGATGACGAATACTACAAAATATAATCAACATAAAGGTAATGATGTAGTTAATTCTGACTGTGAACAATCATATAAAAAATTATTAGCGGCTAATAGCTTTGATTTTGATAAATATTGTATTAATCAAAATGTACGTACTGGTACTTATGATGAAAATGCAGTTCCACAAAAAAAGAAAAACCTCGTTTTAATTTTTGATGCATCAGGTTCAATGGCGGCGCGTATTGGTGGTAAAAGAAAGATTGATATAGCAAAAGAAGCTGCCTGGAAATTTATTGATCAAGTTGCAAATGAAAAAAATTTTGCACTAAGTATTGTGGTATATGGGCATAAAGGAGGGAATGCACAATCGCAAAAAAGTGTGTCTTGTGCGGGAATTGAAGAAATTTATTATTTAGGAGATGTAAATGCTGAAATTGCTAAGTCAAAATTAAATAAATTTGATGCTACAGGTTGGACGCCTATCGCGGATTCATTTAAAAAGGCAAAAGAAATTTTGGCAGATAAACCAAATGATGAAAATTTCATACTTTTATTATCTGATGGAAAGGAAATGTGTGATGGTGATCCTGTAGCCACTATTAAAGAGATTAAAAAAGAAGGGCTAAACGTAAAGGCAGATGTAATAGGTTTTGATGTTGGAGGAACAGATGAGTCTCAATTAAAAGCTATAGCTGAGGCTGGTGATGGAGATTATTTTAGTGTTAGTAATGCTGTAGATCTAGAAAATGCTTTTGCAAAACAAAAGGAAATGTTGAATAAAGCTAATTTTAAGATTGGTCGCACTTTGGAGCAACTCTCTGATGTTAGTTTTATTATCAATAATTATAATCAGTGTTTAGTTATGTTAAAAAAAGAAGAGGCTGTAATGATGTTGGATATTCATGCAAAAAAATTGTTGGGAGCTGATTGTGAGCAAACTGCACAAAAAGAATATGAAAATAGAGTTAATAATATTAAAAAACAATTGGATCAGATTTATGAATCTGATATGAAAGCATTTAATAATTCAACAAAATAATATAAAAATATGATAAAAAAAGGAATTATAGTGATAAGTGTGACAATTATGATGATTTGCTCGATTTTTGTATTCACTCAAAGTGCGGTAGCTAAAGAAAAATGGGATCCAGATAGTACTAGTATAGAACATCGTGCATGGGATAAGGAACTTGATCGTTGGAAAAGTATTTCAAAAAATTGGTATGATAAAGTAGAGTCAAACCAATATACACCACCAGCATCATATACTGAGCCAGAAGATGGATGTGATGGTAACAAATGTTGGGAAAATACCCCAACCAGTGCTAGTTATTGTATAAGTGATAAATGTTGGGAATCTAATCCAATTACCTTTAAACTTATTGATTTTGACGGAAATAGTGTGGAAATATGGAAATATCGTTGTGCCATGAATTCAGATGATTGGTTTATGTCAGATGGTAATAAATGGAATTGTGGAAATGGTAACCAAGTTAATGAATTCATAGGAAAGGGAAAGGAAAGATGGAAAAGTGGTAATTATGGGCAAATTTTATTATATGTGAATAAAATTGGAGATAAGTGGGAAAGTAGTAATTTTGGACAAGAAATCATATTTAAAGGAGTAAATGGTGAAAAGTGGGAAAGTAGTAATTTTGGACAAGGCGTTGAACATGTGGATAAGTCTGGTGAAAAATGGGAGGGGTCAAAATATGATACAAAAGATAATTTTTAAAAAATAAATTATAGAAAATTATTCTAGTATCATGAAAAAAAATATTAGAAAACAGAAATTAATAACAGTAGATGAATTGTGTAGAATAGTGTCTTTAAGTAAACAACAAAAGAAACGAGTTTTTCAAGATAGAGCAGAGATAAAAAATATAATAGCAGGTACAGATAGTAGACTTCTTGTAATTGTTGGTCCGTGTAGCGCTTGGCCAAGAGAGGCTGTACGTGTTTATGCTGAGCAATTAGTGGAGTTAGCAAGATTATATCAAGATGACATTAAGGTTGTCATGCGTGTGTATACGCAAAAACCTAGAACTACTACAGGATGGGCGGGCGTGGCATTGCAACCAAATCCATTTGGTAAGCCTGATGTTAATGCCGGTATTATTTATGTGCGAAAAATGATGCAAGAAATCGTTGAATTAGGATTGCCAATTGCTGATGAAATTCTTTTTACCAATCTTTTTGAAAGTAGATCGGATATGCTTTCGTGGGCTGCGATTGGAGCCAGGAGCAGTGAAGATCAAGAGCATAGAGCTTTTGCATCTGGTGCAGAGTTTGCAATAGGTATGAAAAATCCTACCTCAGGTAATATTAAAATAGGTGTTAATGGTGTTATTTCGGCACAAAATGAACATGTATATGTACAATGTTCCGATCAGATTATTAGTTCCGGTAATAAATATGCTCATCTTGTGCTCAGAGGTGGAATTAATGGTTCAAATTATTCCATGGCACATCTTAAACAGGTCATAAAATTATATAAACAGCATAACATAAAAAATCCTTCAGTTATTGTCGATGCAAGTCATGATAATGTACGAATTAATGATATAAAAGATTATACAATGCAATCAAGAGCGGTTATGAATGTATTACATTCTTGTGAAAGAAATAAAAAAGTGAAGAAGATAATGAAGGGTTTTTTGATTGAGAGCTTTATAAAAGAAGGTAATCAAAATCTTAATAGATCCGATAAACAAAAAATTGATCTAGGCGGATTATCTATAACAGATGCTTGTATTGGCATCAATGAAACAAGATTGCTTATGGAAAAAATTGTACAGTTTCGAAAAAAGAATTAAAAAAGATCCATTTTTGATTGTGTAGACAGTATTTTCGGCTCTTTGTCAAAATTGTGGTTGCTAATTAATAGTTTTGGCTCAACAAAGCCTAATTCTAACTTTTCTACATAGGATTGAGGATTTCTAAGTCCATAACTCGATCTTTTTAACAATTTAATCTTTGTATGAACTCCTTCTGTAAATCCACTTGTTGTTTTATTATAGAGCCGACTGTCTATGTTAGTTACTTGTTAATTTCATACCTAGTGTTCAATAGAAATGTCATACTTGTCAGTAAATATGACATTATCTTGAGTTAATTAATTAACTCAAGATAATAATGGAAAACATAATAACAATGACTACAAAAGAAGTAAAAAGGTATGAAATTATACAACGCTTAATCAATCAAGAAATAAATGGTACTTAAGCAGCTAAACAACTTAAACTATCAGTAAGACAAACTAAAAGAATAAAAGCTAAAGTTTTAAAAGCTAAAAAACAAGGCAAACAAGGAATTGAAGGAGTAATTCATGGTAATAGAGGAAGAGAAAG
>JALVPE010000023.1 GCA_027031945.1 Candidatus Moraniibacteriota bacterium | reverse complement strand
AATAAGAGCAGAATAGCCTCTTATTTGTTGACTCCATGCAATATACCAATACCCTGATGCTATAAAAAATGCAAACAAAAGACCTGCATAACGCGAAAATAGAACTGTAGCTAAATGATGAGCCACAAATATAGCCACTATACCAAATAAAGCAGCGGGCAATCTCAAAATCCAAGAATGCTCAAAACCAAAAAACCTAACAAATGGAGCCAAGATATATGGCATCAAAACGTCTTTCCATTCTGTGTAACCAGAATCCAATAAGGGATATCCATGTTTAGCAATTCCACGTGCTTGCATTAACGTAAAACTCTCATCAATCCAATAACTACTATATCCCAATTGATATAGACGCATAAAAGCTCCAAAAAGCAATATTAATAATAAAATTATTGATATTATAATTGTTTCTTGTTCCGTTGTCATTTTTTTTAACCTCATAAAATACTATTCAATATTTGGAACTTCTAATAATTTTTGTTGTAATTCTTTTTGTGATAATTGTTCTATACTTAAAATATTTTCATCTAATAATTGACTCAGCTTGCCTTTTTTGATTAACACTATTATTCTACCATCTCTAAAAACTTCTCTATATTCATTTGTTTTTATTAAATAGTCAACATATCTATTTCCCTCTCCCAATTTTTTATTTTTATCTTTACTATTTTTACTCAATTTCAAAACTGCATAATCAGAATATTTTTTATTAGCTGGTAAATAAAATTCTCTACGACGAGCTAGATGAGGTCCAGTTTGAGGATCACTTGTCAAGCTTCCGCCATCTCTTACATATACTATTGCTTTATCTAATGTGCTTGCATATACACTTCCATCTATTTCCATCCATTTCCACCATGAATGTAAAGACAAAACAATTCCCACAATAGTCATTCCATATAATATTTTTTTCTTCCAATTAAATTTCCAACGCATTGCTAAATCTATAAAAATAATTGACAATATTGCTGGAATAAATATAAAAATATGTGCTCCGCCCTTCAGTCGTCCAGGTACAACAATAAATATCACCAAAATAATTGAAGGCAGAAGCAAAATAGCATATTTAGAAAAAAATGGTAAAACATACATCACTGGTTTCAAAAAATTGCCCACAAATTCTACACGCTTTGGTAATTTGTAAATATGTTTTATTGCTTCTGGTTTAAAATGACTCAATAAATTATTGTGCTTACTAAATCCTATTGTAATATAGTATTTTGCAGCCATATAGAGAGCTATGCCACCGATGAAAGGTGGTATAAACCATCTCCAATTACGCTTGTCCCAAAGAGCCAATATACCCATCATAAAAATTGTTGGTGCCGCAAATTCTGACAAAAAGACAAGTAACAAAATTCCCACAATATAATATTTATAATGTTTTTTCATATAAGCCATAAGCATTAGCAAAAAGAAAGGACCTCCAATTGCAACAACATGCATCGGTCCCACGACCTGTGAAGCAGTTAATGGGTGAAATAAAAAAAGACTTGTTACAATAATTGCTCCAAATTTACCAATGCGGAAAAATGCAAATCTGTACAACAATATCCCGGCAATCACAAAATTTGCTTGAATAATAGCAAAAAGTGTCAAAGTATGTGGAATAATATAATAAAAAGGTAAATACCAAATTTGCACAAAACCCAAATGTTCTCGAAAATTATTTGGAGTATTCAAAAAACTTTGATAAAACCAATCTCCATGAATAGTATTCCAAAGAGCATTTTCAGCTACTGCACTATCCCCCACTCTAAAAGCAAATTGATAATATTGTTGATATGTAACCCAAAACCAAAATAAACCCACTAAAATGATTGTTAAGTAGATTAAATAATTCGATTTTAAAACTTTTTTCATTAAATTCATATTTCATTTTTTAAAATACTTAAGGTAATAAAAAATTAGTAAAAAACATGTAATAAAATATTATAATTGAAAAAAAAGCACTATATAATAT
>JALVPE010000022.1 GCA_027031945.1 Candidatus Moraniibacteriota bacterium | reverse complement strand
GAACAAAGCAAAAGAAAAATTATTTAAAAATATTAAAATTTAATCAATTAATTTAAAAATATCAGCATTATTGTAAAACATAATTTCCGGACATCTTAGGATTGGAAAATACTGTTATTTCATTGTTTAAGTATGTGATTCAAATATATGATATTACCGATGACTGGTTACCAGTTACTGATTACTGGTCACCAATTCATAATGCACAATTCACAATTAAACTCTACTCCATATGCACTTGCATATAAAATCTGTCTAATTCTTTTTTTAGGGTTGGGTATTTTTTTAAGTCATTACTTTCTAATAGCGTGTCTCGGGCGTGGGTTCTGGCTAGAGTTACTAGTTTTGTGTTTGCTATGTTTTTCATCGCTCCATCGGGTAAGCCGCTTTGTTGTGCTCCTAGGAATTCTCCCGGTCCGCGAAGTTTTAAATCAATTTCAGCTAGTTTAAATCCATCAGAATATTTTTCCATTGCTTTTAGTCTTTGACTGTTGAAGTGGGTTGAAAATAAGAAACAATATGATTGTTTGTCTGAACGACCTATGCGCCCTCGGAATTGATGTAGTTGAGAGAGCCCAAATCGTTCTGCATTTTCTATTATCATTGCAGTTGCATTTGGTACATCTACTCCCACTTCTACAACAGATGTAGATATCAAAATTTGAATTTTGTTGTTAGAAAAATCTTGCATCAGTTTTTCTTTTTCTTTGGACTTTAGTTTTCCGTGCATCAATCCTAATTTATAATCTTTAAACACTCCAGTTGACAGTCGTTCAAATTCTTGCTTTACAGCTTTAACATCTTTTAGGCTTTCAGTTTCTTCTACTAGTGGTAATATTATATATGCTTGTCTACCGCTGTCTAACTCTTTTTTTATAAAATCATAGATTTTGTCTGAGTTGTTTGGGTGTACTAATGTTGTTTTTATTTCTTTTCTTTGTGCAGGTTTTTCATCCAATACTGATACATCTAGGTCACCAAAAAGTGCTAGTGCAAAGGTGCGGGGAATTGGAGTTGCTGTCATTGTCAAAAAATGTGGAACAGTGGATTTGTTGCCATCATTACTTTCAATTGCTTTTTGAGTTAGTTTCGCTCGTTGTGCTACACCAAAACGATGTTGTTCATCTACTACTATGAGAGTTAAATCTTTAAAAGAAACATCTTCTTGAATTATTGCATGTGTGCCTATAATCAAATCCAATTCACCTGATGATATTTTTTCTAACATTTTAGCTCGTGTTGTGCTTTGAGTTAGTGCTGGATGAGAGCCATAAATTTTGTATGCTCCAGTGAGTAATCCTATATTATAATCATATTTTTGGAAAAGTTGTAAAAAACTATTAAAATGTTGAGAAGCCAACACTTCAGTAGGAGCTAAAATTGCCACTTGATGCCCAGCACTAAGTACTTGAAGTGTCGCAATCACTGCAACCAAGGTTTTGCCAGCACCTACATCGCCATTTAACAATCTATTCATAGGAGTCGGTGTGTTCATATCTTTGAGGATTTGAAATGAACTAGTTCTTTGTGCATTTGTTGGTTCAAAGGGTAGTGTTTTTATAAAGTCTTTTATTAGCTTTTCATTAATTGGTACCCTGGTAGCTTTTTCTTTGGCCAAAGAGGCTCGAGAGCGTAGGGTAATAAGTTGTAAAACAAACATTTCTTCAAACATAAATCGTTTTGTAGCATAAACTACTTCATTATTGTTTTTAGGGAAATGTATAAGACGTAGGGCGTCTGCAAGTGTGGGCAGTTTTAATTTTTTTCGCACAGCATCTGGTAGTGGATCTAAAAGCTCTATATTTTGTTCACGTATTAATTGTATTTGCCATCTGAGCCATTTGGAGGTTATGCCAGCAGTTTCTGGATAAATAGGCACAAGTCGTCCAGTACTAGTAGGTGTGCGTTCCAGTCTCTCTACATTTGGTGAATTAAAATGTAGTCCATTTTTTGCATTGGTTGTGAGTTTACCGCTTATGCGTAGTACATTATTAGTTTTGAGTTGTTGTTCTATAAATGACTGATTAAACCACACAGCACTCACACTTCCTGTATCATCAGTAAAAGTAGCAGTTGTGATGGTTAAATGTCTACGAGGTATGCGAATAGTTTTTACATCTGAAGCCTGAGCTGCAATTGTGGCATTAGTGTCTGTTTCTAACTCGGCAATATCATAGATGTGTGAAAAGTCTTCATAACGAGAAGGGAAATGATATAGTAAATCACGCACAGTCAGCAGTCCAAGTTTTTCTAATTTTTTGGCATGTGATGCTGAGATGCGAGTGAGTTTATCAAGTTTTGTGTCCATTGTAATCATATATGACAAGTATATCATAAAAGAATAAAAAAGAGGCAATTCGGAAACAGTTGTTCCGAATTGCCTCAAGAGAGTATCCCACCATTTATTTTGGGAGGCAGGCAGGACACTCAAGCGAAAGATTTCTAATAATATCTGCGACGGTTACCTCATTGTCGCAGTGCTCATTGTCGCATTTGCTATCCCAACCCTCCAAGTCGAGATAGTTAATCATTGCGACAATTGTTCTTTTGTTTCTAACAGATTTGGTAAGTGCCAACTCTGTTTTGAGACGATTTATTAACACCTGCTTTTTGTGTGCAAGCACATCGGGTTTGATATGAATTATATTAAAGAAATTTTCAGTTACTTCTGAGAAAAATTTCTTTGTCTCAGCTTTGCGAGATATTTTTATCTTACCGCAAGGCTGAAAACAAAACTTTGTTGCTGTGCACTTCTCCGCACAAGCAACTTTATGACCACAACATCGCGACAATTCACCACCTAGAAAAGGTAGTTCACTTTCAGAAACTCCTTCCACAATGATTTTTGTCACAATCCTGTCATGATCAAAGAAAACAGTTAATGCAGGTTTTTGCATTTCTTGCTCCCCACTTTTTTCATCGTGCGCATTCCACGCAAATGTTGGAAAAAAGACTCAACACGCGTGCAAGTGGAATATCTTCTCCACAAGACTGACAACAACCGTCAAAGTTTGGAGAACTTACAGCATCAATGAAACTGTTGACTCTGCATAACTGTTGTTGCAGAAACATCAGTCTTGTAATATTATTTCTTATCCATTCCTCATTACAGGAGCGGTCAGCCTCATCTCCTACAGAGGTATTAATTTGATAAAAAGTATGGTTAATATGTTTTATTTTTTCTATTAATTCCTCACGGCTTTTAATCGCATTCTCCATAAGAATGATTGATGCGATATTGTGCCTATTAGCTTCTTTTGGAGACACTGCTCTCCCTACAATTCCTTTTCTTTTCATCTTTTTCTCCTTTTTTAAAAAAGATTGCTTTTTAAAAAACTCGTATTATAATAGCATTCTTTTATCATTTAGTCAATTGAAAATACTGTACTTTTTGGTTTGTTTATGTATAATGATGCTTTGTGGTATTATAATAATAAATATATTTTATGATTACAAAAGGATTTTGGGGAAAATTGAATAAACCGTTTTTTTCACTTGCACCGATGTATGATGTTACGGATGCTGCCTTTCGACGTATTATCGCTAAATATTCAAATCCTGATGTAATTTTTACAGAATTTGTAAGCGTGGATGGACTTGCTCATCCTGTGGGACGAGAAAAGTTGGCACATCATCTGTGGTTTGATAAAAGTGAAAAACCAATTGTGGCGCAAGTGTTTGGAATTAAACCTGAGAATTTTTATAAAGGTGCAGAGCTGTGCGGAGAACTTGGTTTTGATGGGATTGATATAAATATGGGTTGTCCTGAAAAAAACATAGTTAAGCAAGGTACAGGTGCAGGATTGATACTGGAGCCAATGCTTGCTAAGGATATTATTGCAGCCACAAAAGAGGGTGCTGGCGAGATGCCGGTAAGTGTAAAAACTAGAATTGGTTTTAACAAAGAAGAAATTGATAACTGGTTGCCAAACATTTTAGAAAGTGATGTTGCACATCTAACTGTGCATTTGCGTACTCGTAAAGAAATGAGTAAAGTGCCAGCTCATTGGGATTTGATGGAAAGAATTGTTGCACTGCGTGATAGTATTCAGAAAGAAACTTTGATTTCAGGAAATGGAGATGTTACAACAATTGCGCAAGGCAAAAAGTTAGCACAAGAAACTGATTGTGATGGAATTATGATTGGACGAGGTGTTTTTGGTAATCCATGGTTGTTTAATGATGAAGTAGTAAATGTTTCTGTGGAAGAAAAATTAAAAGTTATGGTGGAACATACACAGTTATATAGTGAACTTTTTACAGAAGTAAAAAATTTCGCAATAATGAAAAAACATTACAAAGCATATGCAAATGGATTTGAAAATGCAAGTGTACTCAGAGCAAAATTGATGGATACAAATAATGCTCAAGAAGTTGCAAATATTATTGACGAATTTTTAAAATAAAACTTGTTTTGGAAAAATATAAAAAATTCCAATAGGAGTTTTTTGAATGTTGCCCGGGTAGGGATCGAACCTACGCATCGCGGGATCAAAACCCGCTGCCTTACCGCTTGGCTACCGGGCACTATTGGTAGCACGTGATTTTTATGATACACTAATCTCTATTTTTTTTCAAGTGCAGTATATTATTTGAATTTTATTATTCAGTAATTGTATTAGCGCCCATAATTTGTGCTGCGTATGATAATAATTTAGAAGATTTTACTTTTTCTTTTTCTTTAAGTACAATGACTTCGATTTTTAGAGGTAAATCAAATGTATTTTGTATAATATCTTCTATCAGGGATTTATTTTTTGTTTGTAAAATTTTATCTTGATAAAATGAAAAAGTTGTAGTCAGTATGATTGATTTTGATGTTATTTTTTTCACATTGCATTGTAAAAGAAGATGAGATAGTGATTTATTTTGAGATTTTATTTGTGCTAGACATTTTTTCCAGATAACTTGCTTATCTGTAGAAGTATTCGATGTTGTTCCATGTATTTCATTTAAAGTATTATTTAAATTATCTGTTTGTGTTTTTTTAGTTACATTTTGTTTTAATGAAGATGTCTTTATCTGATCATTAGTGAATTTAGTGTCTGTTTTTTGCGATTTTGATTTGAGATCACTTTTTGTTTTTTGTGATTGTGTGGGTTTGTTGCATATATTTACAACAGCGACCTCTAATGGGAGTTGAGGAATTGTAGTAATTTTTGTTTTTTGCAAAGCTGTTACGCATTCTTCTATCATTGTAACAACAGAATTTGGAGTTACATTCTTAGCAATTTTTTGTAATATATCTATTTCTACTTTTGGTATAGATATTAGTTTTTGTATGTCTTTATGTTTGGTGCTGATAGACAAAAAAAGTAAAATACGTAATTTTTCTATTACTGAACGAATAAATGTTTCCATATTATAACCATCATAGACTGTTTTGTTGATTGTTTTTAATCCTGCTGTGATATCAGAACGTACTAATGCATCAATAAAATCCAATATATTGGCAGATGTTGTTGTGCCAAGTATTTTGGAAACTGCTTCAACTGTAACATCATTGTTTTCTAACGCAAATACTTGAGCTAATAAGCTTTCAGCATCTCTCATCCCACCATCTGCAGCAATAGCTATCATTTCCAAAGCTTCTGAAGAAATTTTAATTTTTTCTTTTTTTGATATTTGTGATAGTTTTTTGACAATGGTATCAATATCAAATCTTGTAAAATCAAATCGTTGACACCTTGATAAAATTGTTTGTGGTACTTTATGAATTTCAGTTGTTGCAAGAATAAAAATTGCGTGTTTTGGTGGTTCTTCGAGAGTTTTGAGAAGTGCATTAAAAGCATTTGTTGAAAGCATATGTACTTCATCAATTATGTAAACTTTATATTTTGCTTCTGTTGGAGAAAGTCCGATAGTTTCTTTGAGTGTACGGATATCATCAACACCTGTATTTGATGCAGCGTCAATCTCTATAATGTCCATTGAAGTGCCATTTATAAGACGTTGTGCCACATCTTTTGAGACAACTTCAAAACCCTTACGCTTTTGGGTATTGACTGCCACACTAAACAAACGGGCAACCGTAGTTTTACCCGTGCCACGTGGACCGGTAAATAAATAAGCATGTCCAATTCTATTTTGATTGATTGCATTTTGCAAAGTTGTAACTATATATTCTTGTCCTAATACATCATTGAATGTTTTAGGTCTGTATATTCTATATAGAGTTTTTGACATATATGATATTTTTTACAGTGAGTATAATGCATGCATTATAAC
>JALVPE010000021.1 GCA_027031945.1 Candidatus Moraniibacteriota bacterium | reverse complement strand
ATTTTTTACTTCGTCATCTATTTTTCCAATATTTGTTTCATTTGTACTATCCTTTTTCCATAAATCAAAAATTTCCAAACTTTCTTGGTGCTCATCTCGAATAGATGTCGCAAGCACAGATGCATTTTGACGCAATCGTTTTTTAAAATGTGTTCCAAGACCAAAATTATCCTTCCAAATATAATTATTTTCATTTGAATCATCCAAGCTACGCTCAAAAAGCGTCTTGAACTTTTTCTTTCCAAATTCCTTTTTTTGTAGCTTTTCATTAAAAATTTTGTCCGCAGTCAATTCTACAAAATAAAAATACTTGTTCTTTTTTACACTAAATTCAACTGATATTTCCATCAGATCTAATGCTTCATCATTGTCAACAAATTTAAATGGTATCACCGGCATTTTAGAATCTGGATTTTCTGTATATGCGTCAGTTATAAACCATTGCAAAAAAGAAATGGTTTTTAATGCATTTGTTTTACCTGAAGCATTATATCCAAAAACAGCCAGGACTTTAGATAATCGTGTATCTGACTTATCAAAAAAATATATATTTGTATCAGGTGCTTTATCATTTACAACAAGGGAAAGAAAACTTTCCTCTTTAAACGAAAAGAAATTTTTAAATGATACTGAATGAATCATATTATATAATATTGATTACTAAATTATATTAATACTATAGCAAAATATACATTCAAAGTCAAGTTTTCACAAAATATTGTTAAATAACGCTCTATTTTATTAAAAAATATGATTTTAGATCTCAAAACCAACTTTTTTAAGCTGTTTTTTAATTTCTTCATTCATTTTTTGTTCTTTCTCCATCTGTTGTGATAGTTTTCCTGTTAAATCTTTCATTTTGTCTTCAAATGGAATTCCGTCATCCTCTTCTTCTGGTATACCTACATATCGCCCAGGAGTAAGTACAAAATCATTTTTATCTATATCTTCAAGTGTTGCAGATTTACAAAAACCTTGCACATCCATATACTCCTCCTCTCCCTCTGGGAGAGGATTGAGGTGAGGGTTTCTTCGCCATTTATGATATATGCTAGATATTTTTGCAATATCTTCATCATCAAAAACTCTATGCACCCTATCTTCCAATCTTCCCATTTCACTTGCATCTATAAAAAGTGTTTCATTGTTTCTTTTTCTATCTCCATTGCCTGATTTTTTGCGTGATATGAACCATAGACAAGCTGGAATTCCCGTATTGTAAAAAAGTTGTTTTGGGAGGGCTACAATACAATCTACTAAATCCGCTTGGACAATCTTTTTGCGGATTTCTCCCTCACCACTAGTATTTGATGAGAGTGAACCATTGGCAAGTACTAGTGCCATTGTTCCTTTTGGCGAAAGATGATAAATCATATGTTGCATCCATGCAAAATTTGCATTTCCATTTGGTGGTGTGCCATATTGCCAGCGTGGATCACCTTGGAGTAATTCTCCAGACCAATCACTCACATTGAACGGTGGATTTGCCAAAATAAAATCTGCTTTTAAATCTTTATGCGCATCATTTAGAAATGAGCCCTCAGTATTCCATTTTACTTGCGAGCCATCAATTCCTCTAATCGCCAAATTCATCCGACAAAGTTTATATGTCGTTTGATTGGATTCTTGACCATAAATAGAAATGTCATCAACTTTTCCCGAGTGCTCCTCAACAAATTTTTCACTCATTACAAACATACCACCACTGCCACATGCTGGATCATATACTCGTCCTTTGTAAGGCTCTATCATTTCCACCATCAACTTTACAATTGATTTTGGAGTATAGAATTGTCCACCCTTTTTGCCCTCAGCATTTGCAAATTCACCCAAAAAATATTCATACACCCTACCAAGTAAATCCTTTGATTTAGCTGTTGCATCTCCGAGGTCAATATCACTTATCAAATCTATCAATTCTCCAAGTGCTGCTTTGTCTAAGTTTGGTTTTGCATACACTTTTGGCAATATTCCTTTTAAGGTTGGATTTTCTTTTTCAATCAGCTCCATTGCGTCATCTAATTCAGTTCCAATAGTTGGAAGTTTTGCATGAGCATGCAGATATGACCACCGAGCATTTTGTGGCACAAAAAACACATTTTTACTACGGTATTCGTCAATATCCTCTGGATCAGCCCCTTCATATTCACCTTTACCTTCAACAAGTTTATTGTACAATTCTTCAAAAGAATCAGAAATATATTTAAGAAAAATCAAACCAAGTACAATATGCTTATATTCAGCTGCATCAATATTTTTACGCAATTTATCGGCAGTCTTAAAAAGCGTCTTTTCAAAATCCCCATCAATTTTTTGCTCTACTTTTTTCTTTTTTGCCATATAATAATTTTATCAATCAATATACACATAATACCCTCAATCAAATTTTAATTCAACCACAAAAAATGTAACGACGTCATTAATGATGTCATTAATGACGTCGTTTGGGTAAAGTGTTGTGATTTACAAATCACTTATTAAAGCACAAATTTAAAATAAGTTTAATACATCTCTAACTGTTATAATAGCCATAAGTCCGATAAGTGCCACAAAGAATGCTGTGTGCATTATATTTTCTACTTTTTGATTTACTGGTTTGCCTTTTATTGCTTCGATTAGTAAAAACAAAATTCTTCCACCATCTAGAGCCGGGATCGGTAAGATATTTATAATACCTAAATTTACACTCAAAATTGCAGCAAATTGCAATAAATACACAAATCCCAAGTCACGCATTTGTTGCGTCATCATTGCTATCCCTACCGGACCAGCAACTTCAGCACTTACCCCATGTCCGGAAAATATACTAACCATCATTGTCCAAAAAGCAGTCAAAATTACTACAACAAGTCTAATTACACGCATAAGCCCTTCCCAAATTGCCTCATACCATGGATAACGAACAGTAACGGTTTCAGTCATTGAGATGCCTAACGCCCCTTGATCATCTCTAATGTCTGTCCTTGGTACACCTTTAACAATTTTTGTTTCTTTACCGCGCTGAACATGTATAAACACTTCCTTACCTTTATGTTTTAAAATAATATCACGTAAACCATTGGCAGTTGTAATATCTGTACATTCTCTATTACTATCGCAAACTTGATTTACGGTGTCTCCAATTTTTAATCCAATTTTATCTGCAGGTGAACCATTTTCTACATCAACAATTTGCACGCCAATATTATCCACAATTTTTGATTGATCTAAATCATCACTTCTTGGTTCCGGTGCTCCTATTGTGAGTACAATAATAATCAATACCCATGCAAGCAAAAAATTCATAGTCACACCCGCAACAAGTACTTTAAACCTAACCCATTTTGGTTGGACTGCAAAACTATCCGGTTCTGTAGACATTTTTATATACGTACGATCTTCTTCTGACAAATCTTTTCTATTTAAATCATCTTTGCTCACTGGATTTTCTCCTTTTATTCTTACAAATCCTCCAAGTGGTATCCAGTTTATTGAGTACAATGTATTGTTTCCATAATATTCTTTGTTACCCCATACTTTACGCCAACTCCCGGTTTTTTCATCTTTCACTATACCAAAAATACGTGGCGGGAATCCAAAACCAAACTCGTGTGAAGTTATACCATTTTTTCTTGCTGTCAAAAAATGTCCTAATTCATGAACAAAAATTAGAACTCCTAAAATTAATCCAAATATCAATATTGTTATTACCATTTTTTAATTTATTATTTATATTATTTATCTTAAACATCAAAAATTCAAACTAAATTGTCATTGTTTCTTCTTCTTTCTTTTTCTTTATTTCTTCAATTTTTTTATTATACTCATCTACGATTTCTTGTAAAGCATCTTTACCTGCAAATTTTTCATCTTCCGAAAGATTGCCATTTTTTTCTTCTGCTTGTATTTCTTTCCACACCTCTTCCCTTGCTGCACGAACACCCACTCTAGCCTCCTCTGCTTTAATACCCAATATTTTTATCAAATCCGTTCTATTTTCTTCTGTCATTGGTGGAAACACAAGACGCACAGCAATACCATCACTTGAAATATTAGCTCCCAAATCCGCATTTTTTATTGCTTCTTCTACTGCTTCTAAATTTGATCTATCCCATGGTTGTATTAACAATTGCCTAGCTTCCGGCACAGATATATTTGCAACTTGTTTAATTGGTGTTAAAACACCGTAATTATCTATTTCTAAATCCTCTACAAGAGCAGGATTTGCTCTACCGGTACGCAATTTTTTTGCCTCTTTTTCCAAATGAGATATAGCGCCTTCCATTGCATCTTTGTGTAATTCTATAATATCATTATACATATCATTTATATTAAAATAATTTACTTTCCTAAATTTAATTACAAGTTATATTCCCTTGTGTACATCACACATTAATAACTATTTTGTTTATCCCTTTTTAAACCTAAATATATTATGTTACCGTCAACCGGATCATGTGCTATCACATCTACTATACGATTGCTTGTTGTGTCCGTAATAGCCCAACCGTCATCAACACTGGTATACACTGCTTTTGCGGCAGCATAAACCAATTGATTTGCATTATGAGGATTAATTTCAATTGCATGAATTGGTATGCCAATCGTACTTGCTATTACATCCACCGGCACCCATGATTGCCCATAATCATTCGAACGGAATACCCCATTATCAGTTCCTACAATTATTACTCCGGAAATGGATGGACTTACCGTCATAGAATATAATGCGCCCTCATAAAGCTTTTGAGTCTCATTATCACGTTCCATATCACGAATACTCTCAAATGTTACACCATCATCACGTGACTTGACAATATCATAACCATCAATAAGTGCATATAACGTATTTATATCTCCTGCATCAATAAGTAGTTCATTTACACTCTTTTCAGCATGATAAAGATTTTCCCATGATTCACCTGCATTAAGTGTACGCGCAATTGTGCCACCACTTGTACCAATATAAACCATATTTCCATTTACTGGTGATATGGTCATTGATGTTATATTTGTACCATCTTGCGGTTCAACATACACACGTTCCCATTCTTTTCCACCGTCTATACTGCGCACTACACTACCACGACCTTTATACATACCACTCATATAGATTGTCTGCGTATTGAATGGATTAATAACAATATTTTGAATACCTGTTAACTGTGCCTCTCCTTCCGACCATGTCTGTGCTCCATCAACACTTACAAAAAAATCATCCTTTTTTGTACCAATATATATCTTCTTATTGTCCGACGGATCAACTGCAATAGATAAAACATCACTATGTGCAATTGTGTGATCTTTATCAATAGTATTATAAGGTTCAAATAACCGCCCTCCATCAACACTCTTTAAAATTCCTCCTGTTGAACTCCCTGATCCACTATTCACGCAACCTGTCAAAACACTAGCTACTAAAAAAATAATTGTTATTAAAAAATATTTCATATGCTATTAATAATACAACAAAAAAGAAAAAATACAACCGGTCTATTGACACATCTTATTTTTATATATATAATCAATAGCGTTATATTTTAATTAAAAATTATGGGTGTATAGCTCAGTTGGTAGAGCAACGGCCTTTTAAGCCGACGGTCGGGGGTTCAAATCCCTCTACACCCACCACTAAAAACAACCTCTGATTTAAGAAGTTGTTTTTTTATTTGACAAATAAAATAATAATATAAATTACATACGAAGTTTACTTGAAAATAATAACGACAAGACTAAAGGTGCAATTGCTATATAAAAAGCATATATATTAAAAAAATTATAGACTTCTTTTGTTATTAGTATGCTCAAATTCTGAAATGGTACAAATAAACAAATAACTGTCATAATGAAAGATACTGTAAGAACAGAAATTCCTACAGAACCCAAACTAAATCGTTTAACATTCCAAGATGCCACGTCAAAAAATCTACTACCTTCAATAAAAGTTAATATGACTACTATAACGGCAAAATAAATAATATCTGCATAAGCATTAAATATAAATTCTTTTGGCATAAGCAAAACCAAACTAAGTGAAATGTAGCTAGCTATAAGAACACGCAAAAGCCATGCATTATGAACAATCAAAGCAATAATAACGCCTATTCCAAAAACACTACATATTGCAATCAGTGAACTTGTCGAAATAAAATCCATATTTTTCAAATTTATTTTTATATTTAACTCATCTAGGGTTATCCCCAGAAAAGTGCTAAAATGCTATAATAACTAATAATAACTTGTTAACCAAGTTATATTAACATTCTAAC
>JALVPE010000020.1 GCA_027031945.1 Candidatus Moraniibacteriota bacterium | reverse complement strand
CTCTAGAAATATAATAAAATTTAATTTTTTCTTTGTAATGAAATCTACCAAAACCTTCAGATATATTAGCTCCTACGGATGTTGATGCTCTGCGTATTTGATCAGTTAATCCATACATTTCTTTTTGTGGAAATTGCTCTGTAATTTTGTAAATTTCTAATGATAGTTTATGAGCTTCTTGCCAGATGTCTAAATCATAAAAATGTTTTATTGATGTCATAAGATTGATGACTGATTACTGATGATAGGTTACTTTTTCTAAGTTTAATAAATTGAAACAATATTAATCCCAGTTAAATAATATTTCATAATTTTGTCCCAATTCCAATTGTGATCATCTGCTAAATTTAAAGCTCCGTGAGCGCTTATACCTACCATGTGATTGCCACTGTTAAATAATTCTTGAGTAGACATTGTTGGGTGTTTGCCATAAGGATCTTTGACTGATTGGCACCATGGGTATAATTTTGATCCCCAACGTTCTTCAAAGCTTCTAGTCCGACCGTCTGTCCAACTAGAGTAGGGTGTTAGTGCTATATCATTTTTATATTTAACAATTTGACCACGAGTTGCTTCTGCTCCTTGGCGTATGCGAGGGTATCTTTTTTCCCATTCATATCCATAGTAGAGTTGATTACCAGGTGTGGCATTTACTTTGAATCCTTCACGAGCATATTTGGTGGAGTATAGGATTTTCCAGTATCCATATGTACGATAAGCAGTAGTCATGAGTTTGTTATATTCCATTGGTCCGGTCCCCGTAATTTCGCCCATACCCCAGACGTATTGTTCCAAAGACACCTCATTAATTACCCATACGGTTTTAGTTTCTTTATCATATTTCAATTTTATTTTTCCACGATACTCATCCATGTCAGATTCAGGTTTGTGGATATCAAAAATCATTCCGATATTATTTCCGTCAGCAGCTTCAAAACGCACTTCTTTATTTACTATTTTGTCAGAGATAGAATTATAAATTCGCAAATTTCCATCAGAGTCGTATTTGACTTTTGTTTGAGTTCCTGCAGGTATTGTAGCAATTACAGAGTTATTTTTATCTTTGATTTTGTAAGATTTGTTAGAATCAATCTTGAAGGCTGTATCTTTTAGTGTGTTCTTGGGGTAAGAATATAATCCTATGGTTATATTTGGACCATAAAGGCCAGTTGTTAAAATATCTTTCTCTGCCTCGCTAATAGTATAAAAATGAGTTTTATTTGAGGTATGCCAAAATCTATATATGGGCTTTGTGTTTGTTAGATTAGAGGTATTTACATACCAAGCCACTCCTTCATATTTCCAAACATAGTCATCATATTTTGATATGACTAAATTCTTTTCTTCTTCACTTGCTGTGTAGAAATGATGTTTATTTTTTTTACTCCAAAATCTATATACCGGTTTTGTGTTTGGCTGTTGTGTTGGGTATACATAGTATGCTATCCCTTCATATTTCCATATATAATCATCATAATGATTTATGACATAATTTTTTTCTTGTTCAGAAATTGTAAAAAAGTGTCCTTTATGTTTTTTACTCCAAAACCTATAAACAGGTACAGTATTTGCAACAGAGGCTTCTGGTACATAATAAGCAACGCCTTCATAGCTCCATCCTGTAGCATAAGATGAATTACTCACACTAAAAAACAAGGATGCGACTCCTATGAAAAAAATAAATAATTTTATAATTTTATAATTTTTTGCAATATGCATTACTTTTTTATTTTGAGCAACCATACTATATAGATAGTATATCAAATATTACACATAAAACCAATTGAAAATTTCAAAAAAGAAAGTTGTGGATAACATCTATTTTAGTGTGTTATACTTTAGAAAGTAGTAAATAATTAAATAGAAAATAAATATGAAAAAGTTTCTATATATTTTGCCAGTGTTAGCGTTCATGTTTATGGCTAATAATGTTTTTGCTGCACCTTATACAGCAAATGATTTTGTAATTACTGTGAAGACTAATAATCCAGGAAGCTCTTCAGATGTTCAATTCACTATTCCTACATATCCAGGACTTGTTTATAGTTATGATGTAGATTGTGATTATGATGGATCTAATGTTGGATGGGATACATTTGGTGAAATGGGAGATTATACTTGTGATTACTCTGGAATGGGTATGGGTATATATACAATAGTCATAAGAGGAACATTTCCAAGAATTTATTTCAATGATTCAGGTGATAAAGAAAAACTTTTCACTATAGAACAATGGGGGACTGGCGCTTGGACATCTATGGAAAATGCTTTTTATGGTTGTTCAAATTTAACGGCAACTTATACAGATATCCCAAATCTTACCAATGTTACAAATATGAGTCGTATGTTTGATAGCGCAACTAATTTCAATGGTTCTACAACTGGATGGGATACTTCAAATGTAACGAATATGCGTTTTGTGTTTCGTGACAATAGTGCATTTAATGATAGTGGTATAACTAATTGGAACATGTCCAATGTTACAGATATCTATGGTATGTTTTGGGGTGCTAGTAGTTTTAACCAAGATATAGGTAATTGGAATACTTCAAAAATTTTTGATATGGGTGCTGTATTTTGGAATGCCACTAATTTCAATCAAGATATAAGTGGTTGGGATACCTCACAAGTTACGAGTATGGCATTTATGTTTGATAATGCCACTAATTTCAATCAAGATATAAGTGGTTGGAATACTTCAAATTTGACCACAATAAGATATATTTTTTATGGTACAGGATCTTTCAATCAAGATATAAGTAGTTGGGATGTTTCAAATGTTGTAAATATGGATTCTGCTTTTCGATACGCCATTTCTTTTGATCAAAATCTGGGCAGTTGGAATGTGGGTAGTGTTAGCAGTGCTGTGCATATGTTTGGGGGTTCAGGGCTTTCGGTAGGAAATTATGACAATATTTTGATAGGATGGAATTCTTTGAGTCCTTTGCAAAATGGTGTTACTTTGGGTGCTGATGGTATTCATTATTGCAATTCTGGAACACAAAGACAAAATATTATTGACACGTATGGTTGGACAATCAATGACGCAGGAAAAAACTGTCCCCCTGTTATTGCAGAGGTAACCCCAATTAGTACCCCAACAAATGATAACACCCCAACGTATGTATTTAGAGCTGTAAATTTGGATGGAGGACTTGGAACAGCTGATTGGAGTGGATCATGTGACGGATATTTTTCAGAAAATTCCAATGGAGTAGGCGCAGGCAATAATTCAACTACGGCAACAACAAGCATGCCAGATGGCACTTATTCTGATTGTACTTTGGTGGTAACTGATAGTGCTGACAGTAGTAATGTTCTCAGTGTTTCGCCATTTACAATTGACACAACTGCTCCAACACTCGCAGAAGTTAATCCTGTTTCCACACCGACTAGTGACACAACTCCAGAATACACCTTTAGTTCAACTGAAGCAGGAACAATAACATATGGTGGAAGTTGTTCAAGTACAATAACAAATGCGGTATTGGGAGATAATGTAATAACATTCAATGAATTGCCTGCCGGCACATATGATGATTGCACAATTATTGTGACGGATGTTGCAGGTAATGTATCAACTACATTAGATGTGTCAGAATTTATGATAACAGAAAGTTTATACCGCTTCTGGAGTAAAAAAAATAAATCTCACTTCTACACAGCAAATGAAAAAGAAAAAAACTATATCATAGCACATTATGATGATTATGTATGGAAATATGAAGGAGTAGCAAATGATGTATTTACAACTCAAGTACCAAATTCAACACCTGTATATAGATTTTGGAGCAAAAAAAATAAAGGGCACTTCTACACAGCAAGTGAAGAAGAAAAAAATTATGTCATAAATCATTATGATGATTACATATGGAAGTATGAAGGAATAGCATATTATGCATACCCAACACAACAACCCAACACAAAACCAGTATATAGATTTTGGAGCAAAAAAAATAAACATCATTTCTACACAGCAAGTGAAGAAGAAAAGAATTTAGTTATCTCAAAATATGATGATTATGTATGGAAGTATGAAGGTGAGGCTTGGTATGTGCCTTCAAATTAATAAATATTAAAAAGTTATTACAGATAATTTATAGTATAAAATTGAATAATTAATTAAAATATGAGGAAACAAAAGGCAATAATATATATTATTATAGCAATTGCAGTACTGTTTAATGGTTATAATGTACATGCAAAAACAAAATTGATTGAACCTACAGGTGATTCTATTTATTTTAGTGCTTTTCCTGATTTTGGTGGTCCTGAGGATAACGTAACTACTGAAAGCATTATAGATTTTGAGAATTTAGCCGGTAAAAATATTACTTGGGCAGAATTTTCTTTGAACTGGTTAAATGGTATTGTTTATCCGCAAAATAGTATTCATACAATATATAATCAAGGAGTTTTTCCATTATTGCGTTTGATGCCACGAAGTGATTTTGACGAAGGTCACAAGGAAACTGTGTATTCTTTACAAAAAATTATTGACGGTAATTTTGATGTTCAACTGCACCAAATGGCACGAGACGCTAAATCGGATGGCATACCCTTTGGTATCGATTTTGCTGTTGAGCCGACGGGAGATTGGTTTGGTTGGAGTGGAACTTTTAATGGAGGAGGTACTACTAATCAGTATGGTGACCCAACTTATCCAGATGGTCCAGAAAGATGGCGTGATGCATATCGTCATATTATTGATATTTTTCGTGCAGAAAATGTAACACATGTCACTTGGTTTTTTCATCCAGATATTCAAAGAATACCAGATGAGGAGTGGAATAGTCCAAAATATTATTATCCTGGAGATGATTATATTGATTGGATTGGCATAAGTATTTACGGTGCTCAAATCCCGGTTACCTCAGAAGATTGGGTGTTATTTTCAGAACTTTTGATGGACCAACATCAATTGATTACGGAAATTAGCAATCAAAAACCATTTTGTGTATTAGAATTTGGTGTAACAGATAATTATCCATCACGAAGTAAAAGTAATTGGCTCAATGATGCCTTTGTTACAATTTTAAATAATCCATATATTGATTTTAAAGCAATAAATTATTGGCATGAAAATTGGGAAAATGATGACACAGGTAATCCAGAGACAAAATTACGGATTGACTCATCTCCTGATGTATTAAGTACATTTCGTAACCTGATTGGTAATGTTCGTTTTGTATCACATGCACATTTATCAAATCATATTGATCCACTCTACCGCTTCTGGAGTAAAAAAAATAAATCTCACTTCTACACAGCAAATGAAAAAGAAAAAAACTATATCATAGCACATTATGATGATTATGTATGGAAATATGAAGGAGTAGCAAATGATGTATTTACAACTCAAGTACCAAATTCAACACCTGTATATAGATTTTGGAGCAAAAAAAATAAAGGACATTTCTATACAGCAAGTGAAACAGAAAAGAATTATGTAATATCACATTATGATGATTATGTATGGAAGTATGAAGGAATAGCATATTATGCATACCCAACACAACAACCCAACACAAAACCGGTATATAGATTTTGGAGTAAAAAAAATAAACATCATTTCTACACAGCAAGTGAAGAAGAAAAGAATTTAGTCATATCAAAATATGATGATTATGTATGGAAGTATGAAGGTGAGGCTTGGTATGTTGGGGGGTAGAATTTTAAATGTTGGTGTTTTGTGTGGTTGTGTATATTACAAGTATTATATCACAATGGTGTTTGTGTAATTTTTATATTAAAATTATGAAAAAGAATATTTATGTTGTAATTGCATTAGGTTTAATCTTTATTTTAAATGGTTGTACCAACAAAGAAAATAATAAATTAATTGATGATAATTTAGAAAACGATACTAAAAAAAATTTTGTTGAAACTGGCAATATAGAATCAGTAAAGCGTACTACAACAGACAAAGAGGTGGATAATAATGAAAAATTGATAGAAAGTAATGAGACAGATTTATCTACGAAACTAGGTAAAGTAGAAAAAGATAATAATGAACAAAATGGAAGGAAGAAAGAAGTAGTTGAATGTGAGGATGGATTTGTGTACAATACTCAGTTAGAAAAATGTTTCAAAAATGGCAATATTGATGGGTCAAGTGAAGATAATGCAGAAATAGATCCTGAGGTACAGGATTGTGTTGATAAAGGTGGTATTTATAATGCACAAGTTGAAAAATGTTTTGTGGATTGAATTAGTAATTATAGAGAAAAACTAAATAATGCTATTTAGGTATTTTGTTTAATGAAAGAAGATAATGTAAACACGTTTCCATAAATCATAAATAATGATGGGTTGGGGAAATAAGTTAGTGTAGTTTGGTCTTGCATTATTTTTAAAGGTAGTTTTGATTTTGGTAATCTCTTATACCTCTAATCATAAAAAAATGTCCCGCGTTTGCCTGTAATGCTGTAATACTGCGGACAGGTAGGCGGGAATCTAGGACGTTTTATATGAATTACATGATTAAAATAAATTTTTAAAGTTTAAAATATTCTATAATTAAATCATGCTAAATATATAAGAATTTACTTGCAATTCTGGATCCCCGCTCTGCCTACCGGAC
>JALVPE010000019.1 GCA_027031945.1 Candidatus Moraniibacteriota bacterium | reverse complement strand
TTAAAAAAACTGTTCATAATTCTTTTTCTTTTAGAATTTCGGTATATAATTTTAATTTATCTCCAACTTTGATCTTGGTTTCTCCTTGAAAAGTCATTCCACATTCTTGACCTTTTTTAACCTCATCAATATCAACTCGATTGTGTTGTAAATTAGTTAATTCTCCAGTGCCAATTTTGGTGTCATTGCGGTAAACATCAATCTTTATATTTTTAGCAAGCACTTTACCTTTTGTTACTTTTCCTCCAATTATCATTTTGTCTTTTTGAGTAAAAAATACACCCAAGACTTCAATTTCTCCAGTATCTGTTCTTTCTATTTCGTCAGGAAGCATTTCCATGAGTCTGTTTTTTATATCGTCAACAAGTTCATAAATAACCTTGTAAGTTAAAATAGTAATTCCTTCCTCATCTGCCATTCTTTTTGCAACAGGACTTACAGCAACGTTAAATCCATATATTATGGACTTTGAACTACTGGCGAGACGCACGTCAGATTCAGTAATGTTTCCAACCCCGGTGTCTATATAATTTACAGCAACTTTTTTTTGTGGGATTGCATCTAAAATTTGTTCTATTGCTTCTATAGAGCCCTGTACATCTGATTTGATGATAATATTTATTTTAGGAATATTATTGTTGTCAGTTATACTTTTGATGTGTTTTTTTTCTCCTGTTAATTTTGTTATAACATCTTGAGATTTGAGTCTTGCATTTCTTTTGGCATTTGCGATTTGTATAACATCATTTGTTTCTGCTGTGTTTTCAAGTCCAAATATAACAGCAGGCGTAGAAGGAGGTGCTTTTTCTATAGATTCTCCTCTGTGATTTTCCATTTTTCTTATTCTTCCATAAGTTTTTCCTGCATTTATATCTTGTCCAACTTTCAGTGTTCCGGTTTTTACAACAGCAGTTGCAACAGGTCCTTTTTGAGGGTCTTTGTGTGATTCCAGCACAATTGCCAGTCCATCTCTATTTGGATTTGCTTTAAAATCTTCTACTTCTGCGAGTAATAAAATACTTTCTAATATATCAGTTACTCCGATATTGTTTTTTGCGCTTATTTCATTGCACATTACTTTTCCGCCCCATTCTTCTATCATTATGTTATGCTCTGCCAATTCTTGTTTAACACGAGCAGGATTTGCATTTGGCTTATCAATTTTATTTATAGCCACAATAGTTGGGATGTTTTTTTCTTTCAAATAGATTATAACTTCTTTTGTTTGAGGTCTTACTCCATCGTCAGCTGCTACAACCAAAACGGCAATGTCGGCAATAGAAACACCCCTCTCACGCATAGCAGCAAAAGCTTCATGTCCAGGTGTATCAATAAAAGTTATTAATTTCCCTCGTTTTTTAACTTGATAAGCACTGATGTGTTGTGTAATTCCTCCTGATTCGCCACTAGCTACAGAAGTTTTGCGCAGAGTGTCTAATAAAGTAGTTTTTCCATGATCTACGTGACCCAAAATTGTTACGATGGGAGGCCGATTTTCTAGTTTTTCTCCTTGTTGAATTTCTTTCTCACAAATGTTTAATACTTTTTCTAATGTCATAATTTCATCATCAGCAACTTCTAAGTCTTCTACAGCTTCAAATCCCATATCTTCCGCAATAATTGCCGCGGTATCAAAATCAATTTCTTCGTTGATTGTTGCCATAATGCCATTTTTCATGAGTTCTGTAATAAGTTCAGTTGCAGGTACATTGAGAAGTTCTGCAAATTTTTTTACAGTAACAGTAGTTGGGATTTTTATATTTTTTTCCTTTTCAACCATGATAATATAACATTAATAATTTATTTGGCTTGTTTAATAGCATCTAATTCTTCCTTGGTCAATTCGTTGTTATTTATAGATTTGCCTTTGCTAATTTGTTTTGTATAGACACGTGTACCTTCTCGTGTGTGTAGAGCAGATAGGACAAATCCATCATTTTTGTTATTTAACAGTGCAATGACAAAACTTTGATTGCCAGAGCGATCACCAAATGGATCAAATCTGATAATGCTTATTTTATCTAAACACTTTTGTGTATGCGAATTAATTGTGTTGGATATATTAAATAATTCTTGAATTTCTCTATCAAAATCGTTTAGTTTTTTTGCTTGATTTACAATTATTGTTTCAAGGTCAGCTCCTTTTTTACCGGTAAAAAGCACTTTTGTTGTTTTGAATAATTTCTGTGATCGTACCGTGATAATAATTGTTGTTATCAATGTCATGAGTGATAACAAAAATGTAATAATTGTAAATATGGCAAACAAATTTTGATGAGAGAGATAAAATTCTAACATAAATGATTCGTATAATTATAAGTCAGAATATCATTAAAATGGCATTTTGTAAAGCAACTTATTGAAAATGAGATTGATAAACAGTTAAATATTATTTTAGAGGTTATTGTTTTAGAAGTGTGTCTATATATTTCCAAAAAGCATCTGCTCCACCTAGCTCTCCAATACACTCAGAAGCTTCTGCTTTTGTGCGAGCATCTGGGTGTAGTTCATCTACAGGCATGTGACGAAATACCCACCTAACATCTTTAGAATAATCTTTCATAATATTTATTACAGATTTGTGAAATTCTTTGCAAAAAGGACAATCTAAGTCAGAATATTCAATCACTGTAATGCGTGCATTATCTCGACCTCGAATCCAGTCAGACTTATCTACAGGAGCTAAATTTGTGGTTGAGCTAATGTCCTTTGCTCGTGGATCATTACCAGCAAGTAAATCATCAAAAAATTCTCGCATACCTTTTTCTGTAACTGCACCAGGGATTTCATAAATTGCATCATCGATAAGTACAAAACTGTGAGGAGTACCTTTTACGCCAGCTAATTTACCACTATCAATGTCATTTTGTACATTTTTTTTATGTTGTCTATCAGCGAGGCAAGTATCAAATTTTTCTTTGTCTATATTGTTATCTTGAATAAATTGTTCAAATGATTTTGAAGATAAAGATGTATTGGTTGTTGTAGTCTCAGTTGATTTTTCGATGGATGTCTTTTTTGGAGAAGTTGTTCCAAATGAAATTCGTTCAGTTACAGTACCAATAAGAAGAAAAAATAGCATAATAGAGAGTGCACTCATAAATCCAAACCAAAAAGAATGCCAATGTGTTTTATATAATTTATCTTGCTGTGTCATAAAAAGATATTTAATAATTGTAATTTATATGATAAACATTTTATGTGTGTTGCGCAAGTGAGAAAAATTTCCTATGATATAAAGAGTATAGACGTAAAAATATTTTATATGATTGCACAATATTCAACAACAGTAGCACAAAAAAATAAAATAGCAGAAAACACCTATCAACTTCTTATTACGAAACCAGATGATTTTTCTTTCGTACCTGGGCAGTATGTTTTTTTAGATTTCCCAAATCCTATATATACAGATGACAAGCCTAGTTTTCGTGCTATGTCAATTGCATCAGCACCACATGAAAAATACTTGATGTTTGTAATGCGTGGTAGTGATAGTGCATTCAAAAGAAATGTGATGGAATCAAATGAGGGAGACCCTATTTTGGTTAAAGGTCCGATGGGGCATATAGCATTACCACAAAATGTTAATCAGCCAATTGCATTTATCGTAGCAGGAGTAGGGATAACACCAGCAAGAGCAATGATCAAACATGAAGAATATCAAAAAACAAATAGACAAATAACATTGCTGTATGCATCCCGCACTAAAAATTCCATTGCATTATACGATGAATTACGCAATATCTCATTACAAAATTATAAATCAATTTTTACATTAACACGTGAGGAGGGGGAATGGGAGGGTAGTCGTGGTAGAATAGATGCAGAAATGATTAGGCAAAACATTGACGATATTAAAAATACCATGTATTATATTGTAGGTACGAAGATATTTGTTGAATCGATGAAAGAGATTTTAGAAGATTTGGGAATAGAAAGAAATAATATGCAGTTTGACAATTTTGGATAAACAAAAAACGTTTTCGCTATTAAGGCAGAGTAGTCGGGCATTGCCCGCCGTAGCTCGCCTAAGCGAGCGAAGGCGGGTATAGTATAACGGCTCATTATGTCAGCCTTCCAAGCTGAAGATACGGGTTCGATTCCCGTTACCCGCTCAAATAACCACAAAAACCGCTAGTTAAGGCGGTTTTTGTGTTCCTAAGCTCAACAATTAATTGTAACACCTATATAAAATAACTAATATATAGGTCATATGAAAAATAATAAGAAAAGTGGCGTCAAACTATCAACATTAAGGGAAAGAAAGGTTCTCTGTAAATAAGTATGGAAATATTATATTGTGAAATAAGAATTTATGGACCTCATGTTATCCCCGCGAAGGCGGGAATTTTAGTGATAAACACAACAAAATCTATAATAACAACAAAAAGATGCTCACCCTTGTCTACCGGACAGGCAAGCTTCGCAGGCATGACAAGTTAAATGAACTATATATTTAGTGTGAACAGTTAATTTATTGTATAAACACTATATGTTGAATACTTATACATCACACTTATTATTGTAGAGCCAATTTTACTTGATTTTTTGTTTAGATATGGTAGAGTATATATTAGTTCGTTTTATTTTAGATTGATGAGCTATGGGGGCTTGTCATTTTTTCTTTTTTTCAAAAGGAGGACGTTATGAAAAAGAAGTTGATGTTGATGATGGCATTGCTTATGCCATTTGTCTGGGGAGGTGTTGCGTTTGCAACACCAGTTGATGCAGGGGACTATTTCTCTGCATCATCTATAATTTTTCAAAACCAAGGGGAGTATGCCTGGTACGAGGCTGATTTTGGCCTCTATTCTATGACAGACCCCACGGAGAAGTATGAGATTTTTTCTTACACTGACGAACCGGGTTTCTGGACGGTGAATTCCGTAACCAGTGCAGACTGGTCTTATCTTTCGGAGGGATTTGGATTTTATTTTGATGTCCACACAAATCCTAATTCACCAGACGTTGCTTATAACTGGTTTAGCGATCAGTCGCTCAATCAGTTAGTTGACGGCACTTCTGCTGACACTGATATTGAACACGTTCTCGTGTTCAATACATCTCCGTTAACGCATACCATTTTATTGGATGATCAGCTTGGTGGAGGAGACCGGGATTTTCGAGACATGATCGTGGGAGGGTTCACCTGCGACATGACTCCTGTGGCAGCACCCGTACCTGAGCCGGCAACGATGTTGCTGTTTGGTACGGGTCTGGCTGGTCTGGCTGGTTTTACCAGTAAAAAAAGAAAAAAGGAATAGAAAAAAGGAGGAAGGCTTCTGCATACAAAGTATGTGGGAGCCTTTTTGATTTTATAGACCCCGAATCTGAAAACCTCCAAACATAAGTAAACAAAACAAAAAAAGCATGCTATTGTTTTATATATGTAAATAAAAACTAAAACAAAAATCATGCTTAATTTGCAATCTAATCATATCGTAGATTTGTATTCTTGGGTAGATGACAATTTACCTACATCAAAAAATCCAAAAGGAGGAAGGCCTTGTATAATGAGTGATAACGAAGTTATCACATTACTTATCTGGAATGCAATAGCATTGCATCACAAAACTTTAAAAGATATTCATGCATTTACACAAATGTATTTAAATGAAGAATTTCCTAAAATATCAAAGTATAAGAACTTTGTAGTTCAATGTTTTTAAAATAAAAAAATAACTATACTCTTTATAAAGTCATATTTTTTCCGAAAGATTTAGAATAGAATCAGTTTTTGGAATTGTAAAAACAAGACCTCGTTTCTTTTTCCTCGTTCAGCTCGTAGATACTTTGTTAATTACATTAGAGTTCTTCTTGGCTATCAAATTTTGGTTTTATTTAAAGATTTCTAAAGTTTTCAGATTCGGAGGAATTCGAGGAAAATAGACTTGACACAATTTGAAAGGTATGCTATATTCTAAATATTAGTGTAATAAATACACTAAGTAAATAAGAAGTATCGTTCTTTCAAATCAGGTAAAAAATATAGACATTACAACGTAGGGGGAAGTCAGAATGAATATTGTGAAAAATGTAGCAGGTCAAGTGGTTGGTGTAGGGTGTTGGGCAGATGGTTTTGTGCCCCTGCAAGGCAGAAAAATGACTCTGGATGAAGAGGTTCGTCGCAATGGTCTGGAGCCGGTTTATAACCGGATGATGCGACAGGGTAATGTGGAAATGGCACAGGAACTGAGAGATAGATATCAGCAGTAAATGTGCATATATTTTTTATCATTAGATAGTGTATAAAGTACACTAGTGATATTGCAAAGATGAGAAAATATCATCTTTGCAATATCAATTTTTAAATAATTGCAGAGAAGTATTGTGTGCGTAGAAACGCATTGCAATGCGTCTCTACATGTTCTTTGAAAATGTACACATTAAAACAAAGTTGTTAATAATTTAGTTAGTAATGAGATTGTTGGATATATTCGGCAAAATAATTTGTATATCTAGATTCCCGCCCTACCTACCGGACAGGCAGGCTTCGCGGGAATGACAAGTAAAGGAGAGAAAATATGAAAAAATTATTTAACACCAATCAACCAATCATTACCAGTTTACTGGAAACAGATACTTACAAAATTCGAATGTTGTATTTTATCTGGACATTTTTTCCAAAACTCAAAACTAAATTTGCTTTTACTAATCGTACTATATCGGTGCGTTTGGCGGACGAAATTGATTTAGGGCAATTGCGGGAAGAGCTGGATGCTGTGGCTATCTTACGATTCAAGTCGGAAGAAATTGCATTTTTGCGAAAGCAAGAAAATTATCCAGATGAGTTTTGGCAATTCTTGTCTCAACTGGAATTGTCAGACATCTTGGTGGAGAAAGGGCGAGATGGTCAACTGAAGATTGAAACAGTAGAAGACTATCAAGTTAAAACTACTCTTTGGGAATTGATTGTTCTGCCTATTGTAAACGAACTTTATGCTCGCCAGATATTAAAACAATCGCAAGTTAGCGAAAGAGAGGTTGTCAAAGTTGGTGAAGAACTATTGAAGGCTAAGGCAGAATTGTTAAGAGGAACTGGAGTAAGAGCCTTGCAATTTGGTCTTCGTCGACGACTGAGTGCTTGGTGGGAAAAGCGGATAACAGAAATGGCCTTTGATCTGATGCCTGATGTTTTGGTAGCGGTTTCTAACATCAATCTGGCTCGGAAATTGGAATTTCCTTATGCCGGCACTAACGCCCATGAGTTACCGATGGCGCTCAATGCTTTGCGTTGGCGAGAAGGACCGGAACAAGCTTGGCAATCTCAGTATGAAGTGTTTGAAAAATGGTTTCAGCTCTTTCCCAGGGAGCAGAGAATCATTTTACCGGACACTTTTGGCTCTAAGCAATTTCTGGATAATATTCCAGAAGAATTAGCTCTGGAAGCAATGGGATTTCGGCAAGATTCCGGTAACCCAATTGAGTTTGGTTATTGGGTTTTGGGAATGTGGCAAAGATTTGGTGTTAACCCTCTGGAACGGACACTTCTTTTCAGCGACGGTCTGAAACCGGAAAAGATGCTTCGTCTTTACCAAGAATTTAATCAATTAACCAAAGTTCTCTTTGGTTGGGGTACTAACTTTAGCAATGATACAGGTTTTGTGAAAGCATTGTCTATTGTTATGAAACTTGTTGAAGCAGCGGGAAATCCAGCTGTAAAGCTTAGTGACAATATTGCAAAGGCAATTGGTCAAAGAGATGCGATAGTTAAAAACAAGAAACTGTTTGGCTATAATATCTCTTTCAATGAGGAATGTGTGTATTAAATACTATTGTAGTGGATAGACATGTCTGTCCACTACGTAATCAAAATATGAGCATAAACATTGTTTGTGGTCATAAATGATAAAAAGTTCATTAACAATTTAAAATATTTAGGAGATTATGAGTATGAAAATATTGCCGGTTTTTGGAAAACAAGATGGCGTGAAGGAGTTTTGGCAAGAGCTTGTTGCACTAGGCGTTAAGGAAAACTATGATAATCCTGAGGTGATTGTTGTGTTTGGTGGTGATGGCACGATGATTGGTGCACAACGACAGTTTTACAAAAGAAGTATTCCTTTTGTGGGTGTTGGATTTGGTAGAGTAAATTTTTTGCTTCATCGCAATATCAAGACTGCATTTCAATTTTATAACAAATTAAAAAATGCACAGTGGAAAACTTTCACAGATAATGCTATGCGAGCATATATTACAACTGATAATGGTATACAAAATGGTATTGCATTTAATGATATCTATATCAAATCAATTGACCCCACTGCTGTAATTGTTTTGGAATTAAATACCAAAGAGTATGTTGATGAGATGGTTGATGGTGATGGACTGATTATCGCATCACCACAAGGCTCTACTGCATATAACCGTAATGCCGGTGGGACTATATTACCGCTTGGGAGTAGATTGTGGTGTGTAACCGGTATTTGTACGCAGAAAAAATTGCATACAACTGTTGCTCAACAAGAAGTACGTATCAAGGTTGTGCGTGGCAATGCTGTTGCAGTTACGGACAATAAAGCATTTTGCAATGTAAAAGAGATGCGTATTGTACCGAGTCAATACAGCACAACAATTTATTTTGATGGAAGCGAAAACTTTGAGCAAAGAAGATATGTAAACTAAGCACTACGATACTACGTAGTATCGTAGTGTAATAGTTATTTAATCAAGAATAAATATTAGGAGATAGAATTATGTTTATTAAATCGATTGAAGAAGTAGTTGTATTTTTGGAAGATGTTGCAAAAGATTTTGGTGGTGGTTGCGAAAGGGTTTATGTTTCTCTTTCCGGCGGTGTAGATTCGGCTGTTGTTTGTACAATTTTGTGTCGTGCATTTGGTCCGGACAATGTTGTGGCTATGTATCGAAATATTCGTTCCAATCCGGTGCATGAGCAAGATGTTAAGCAATTGCAAAAAGTACTTGGATTTAAACTGTTGCAAATTGATGCTAATCCTCTTTATGATATGTTTTTGGACGAGTGCAAGAAAGAGTTTGCTAATGTTGGCATTGAATGGGCGGAAGAAGGTACTGAAGCCTCTAAACGTAATGGTTGGGATAGTGCATATGCTTCGCTCAAATCTCGATTTACCACACCTTTTGCCGGTTTTATTGCCAAGGCAGTTGATGAAGGGAGAGGTCGTATCTTTGGCACAGGAAATCTGGAAGAAGATGTTTTGCTTCGTTACTTTGATAAATTTGGTGATGGTGCGGTTGACAATAACATTCTAGTAGGACTTACCAAAATGGAAGTTCGTCAAATTGCACTGTGGTTTGCCAAAAAGTATGAGGCAAAAATATTTGAACAAATTGCCCAAAAGACACCTTCTGCTGACTTACAAGCTAATGGAGATGCACACAATGATGAAAACGAACTCACTGCGTGGGCAAAATCCATGGGTTTTAATATCACGCTCTCTTATGGAGATTGTGACAATGAAGGTAATATTGCTTGGGCAGTTAAAGAGGATATGGATACAGGCGTAATTACCGGTGACAGACGTTATTGGCGAAATCAAGATTTGTTTAGGAAATTTCGATATTCTCAGGAAGAGCTTAATGTAATTATGTTTATGCGTAAGATTGAAAAATCTACCAGACACAAAGCATTGGGTATTCCCGGTATTGAACGAAAAATTCTCCGTAAACAAGGATTTGTAGATTAAATCGTAGTGGACGGTTACGACCGTCCACTACAAAAATATTACGAAGGTGAAAAAATGAAATGTAAAATACTGCGTGTGGATTTTGGACAACGTGCAAAAGATTTGTACTATATGATAAAATATGAACTCAAGCCTGATCGTGAATACAAAAGGCGTGAGCAAAGATTAGCTAGAGCGATTGCATATAATAATTTCAAATATCGGTAAAACAAACACAACTCTATTGCAATAAAATTTGTGATAGAGTTATTAATTTGTTAAGGAGACACAAAATGAATGTACAATTTACAAAAACAGATTTATATAATGTGTTATACGATAAAGATTTTACACCGGAAAAACTGATTGAACTTCTTTCTGTTGATTTGAGTACAATATATCAATCCAGTGCAGGTGTATGGGAGGGCTATACTATTGGTGAACATACTATCATGGTGATGAAACAGTTTGAGCGGTATTTTGCTCAAAGAAAATTACCGGCAAATTTAGATAATGGGCTTTTTCGTTTCATATTGGCATTACATGATATTGGTAAATCGGAAGCAATTGTACGTGGCAATAAAAATGATCAACATATTTATACTATAACTATAATGAAATATATTTTTGATCAAGTTGATTTATCAAATAAAGACAAAAAAATAGCTACAGAAATTGTTGCACAAGATTCTTTGGGACAATATATCCGTGGTAATGTGAGTGTGGCAGAAGCATCAGAAACAATTAAACAATCTGCAAAATTTGCAAATCTAAATCCTAGAGATTTTTTTGAACTCCTTACAATTTTTTACAAATGTGATGCAGGAAGTTACACAGAAGATGCAGGAGGATTTAAATCACTCGATCATTTATTTGTATTTGATAGGGATACTCCATCTTTAACATTTGCACAAGATATTTTGTTAAAGGTACAAAAATTAAAAGAGGGCATAAACAGTAAATGAAAAAAATCCTTACAATATATAAATATATTGTAAGGATTTTATATTTTTGTGATTGCCAAATTTATTTTAAAAAGTAAATTAGTAAAGCTTGTAAAGAATTTGTGTTTTTTGAATATAATATACTTGGTTGCAATTTTGTTGAATTGGCAGTATAATATTTGGCGTAAAAAATGGAAAAGTGTTTTTAATTATTAAATTTGATTAATATGAAAACAAAAAAAACATATCAATTATCAATTTTAAAAATTATTATATTGATTGTAATATCTGTTTTTATCGGGATTAGTTTGGTTTATATTGTCAGTAACATAACGAAATGGTGTAATGAAAAATACCAAACATATGTAGAACAATATGCAGTAAAAAGTAAAGAGTATTTTAATTTAAGGAATCTTTTGCAAGTGAAACCAGAACAAGACACACAACCTTTGAAAGTAGTTAGTGAACAATCGCAAG
The DNA here is from genome assembly GCA_027031945.1 of Candidatus Moraniibacteriota bacterium. Taxonomy (GTDB): domain Bacteria; phylum Patescibacteriota; class Minisyncoccia; order Moranbacterales. The sequence goes on along the minus strand of JALVPE010000019.1, from coordinate 7,512 downwards.
TAATTGATGTTGTTAAAAAATCGTCTCCAGCGGTTGTAAGTATTGTTGCGTCTGAAGAAGTGCCAATATTTGAAACATACTATGATAATCCATCTAATGGCTTGTTCAATTTTTGGATTCCACAAAGGCGACAAAATGGCACGGAACAAAGACGTATTGGCGCAGGTACAGGCTTTATTGTGTCATCAGATGGATATATTGTTACAAATGGACATGTGGTAGCTAGTAAGGATGCAAAATATGTAGTTTATCTGAATAGTGAAGAAAATCGTGGTGAAAAGATTGAAGCTAAAGTAGTGGCTCGTGATCCAAATACAGATCTTGCGATATTAAAAATTGATAGGAATGAACTGCCTTTTCTTACTTTTGGTGATTCTGATAAATTACAAGTTGGACAAACTGCAATTACAATTGGATATGCATTGGGAGAATTTGATAATACAGTAAGTAAGGGAGTTGTGTCCGGATTGTATAGATCAATAGTTGCTGGAGGCGGGTTTGGCATGGGAGCTGAGCGTTTGAAAAATTTAATTCAAACAGATGCGGCAATCAATCCAGGTAATTCAGGTGGTCCAATGTTGGATATTGAAGGTAATGTAATTGGTGTAAATGTTGCAATGGCAAGTGCGGAAAATATTGGATTTGCAATTCCAGGTAACGATGCAAAAAGTGCATTTGAAGAAGTTCGGAAAAATGGAATAATTACAAAGAAAAAACAGGCATTTTTGGGTGTGCGTTATGTTCTGATTAATGAGCAAATACAAAGAGAAAATAACTTACCATATAAATATGGTGCATTGATTATGCGAGGTCAGACAATTGATAGTATTGCTGTGGCACCAGGTTCTCCTGCAGATGAAGCGGGGCTGGTAGAAAATGATATTATTTTGGAAATCAATGGTATAAAAATAAATGAACGCAATACATTGGCAGATTTAATTGCTAAATATAAAAAAGGAGATAAAGTGACACTCAGAATTTATCATAAAGGCAAAGAAAAAGAAATTAAAGTTGAGCTTGGAGAAATGTAAAATTTAGTATTTGCAATGATAAGTTTTAAGTATATGTATTGTGAGGGATATCCTCGTGAAATTATTCACGGGGATATTGTATTTGGAAATCTGACTTTGTGGTGTACAATAGGGTTGATTATTAAATTTAAATGTTTATGAAAAAGTTTTTGATATTGCAATTACGACCTGACAAAATTGCTGATACGGAATTTGAGGCGTTTTTGCATTTTGGTAAATTAACTTTGGAGGAAGTACATCGCGTACGTATGGAAATTGCGGGAATACCAGAAGATATAGATTTGAATGATTATAGTGGAGTAATCGTAGGCGGTGGTCCGAGTAATGTATCTGATTGTGAAACGAAAAAGAGTGATATTCAAAAAAAGTTTGAATATGATTTATATAAATTACTTGATGAAATTGTCCAAAAAGATATTCCGTTTCTGGGAGCTTGTTATGGTGTAGGGATTTTGTCGTCACATCAAGGTGCGTGTGTTTCAAAAGAAAGATATGGAGAAGACGTAGGTGCTGTGACCGTAAAAGTAAACGAAGAAGGTAAAAAGGATGATTTATTAAAAGGTCTGCCGGAGCAATTCCGTGCATTTGTAGGACACAAAGAAGCATGCCAAGGAGTACCAGAAAATGGTGTGTTATTAGCCAGTTCAGATACATGTCCGGTACAAATGTATAGAATAAAAAATAACATATATGCAACACAATTTCATCCAGAGATGGATACAAAAGAAATCATAAATCGTATCAATGTATACAAATACGCAGGATATTTCCCACCGGAAGACGCACAGAAACTTATAGATAAAGCAAACAAAGAAAATGTAACAGTGCCACAAAAGATATTGCAACGATTTGTAAATAAGTACAAAATATCATGAGCTTAATACAAAAAATCATATCTTGGCAACAAGAAACTGCCAAAAAAGAGCATTTGGAACCATACATGGTTTTGCCTTTTGGTACTATTAAAGAAATTGTGAGAGTACAGCCAAAAACTCATGATGAGCTTTTGCGTATTAAAGGGATTGGTCCGGCAAAAATTCGTAAATATGGAGATGATATTTTGGCGATTGTGCGAGGAGAGGGAATTGTTGGAAATGAAAAATTAAAAATTAAAAATGAATATATAAAAGGTGGTGGAGATTTGTTTGGGGAGGCAGAGATGGTGAACCAGATGGTGCAATCAGTAAACAGTCATCAGTCATCAGTAAAAAATATGGAATTTGATGCTGAGACTGGGGAGATTATTGAAGAGAAAAAGGATGATGCGGTGAGTGTTGGTGAGTTTGTTGCGATGCTGGATACGATGCTCAGAACTAATTTTCGTAGTGTAAGGGTGCGGGGTGAGATTGTAGGATTTAAACGCAACCCAAATGGACATGCTTATTTTGAAATTAAAGACAAGGAAGGTATTCTTCGGTGTGCAGTGTTTAAAAATAGTTATGAATTGTCAGGATTGGATTTGGAAGATGGAATGGAGATAATTATTACAGGTTATCCTAATTATCATAAACAATATGGATTTAGTTTTATAGGTCAAACAGTAGAACTTTATGGCGAAGGAGCGCTCAAAAAAGCGTATGATGAATTAAAAAAGAAATTAGAAAAAGAAGGATTGTTTGACCAGGAGAAAAAAAGAAAATTACCAAAATTACCAAAAAAAATTGGACTTATTACATCCAGAAATGGAGCGGCGATTGGAGATTTTACTACTAATGTTGGTAAATATGGATATAAAATTATTTTTCATCACTCAACAGTTGAGGGAGTGGGTGCTTTGACGGATTTAAAAGAGGCTCTTACAACAATGGCAAAGAGAGATTTAGATGTGCTTGTAATTGTGAGGGGTGGCGGAAGTTTGGAGAGTTTGCAAGCGTTTAATAATGAGAATATTGTGCGCTTGATAGCATATTTCCCTGTGCCAGTGGTGGCGGGTGTAGGTCATGAGCAAGATGAAACTATTACAACACTTGTTGCGGATGTTGGAGTAAGTACACCAACAGCGGCAGCTCATGCTGTAAGGGAAAGTTGGGATAAACTTGATAAGTTTATAACAAACAGTGAGCAATACATCTTGCATTCATTTGAAAAAGTTTTGCAAGAACAAAAGGCTATTCTCAAAGACAACGAATATAAGCTAAAAGATATTTTTGACAGTATTATCCAAAGTACAAAAGAGTTATTTGTAAAGTTTAATTTTGTAGTACAAAAAATTGATAATGAAATAGATAATAAAAAAAGAAATTTACAAAATAATTTAAAAGAGTTGTCTTTTGCACTAGATAAAATTGTGTATAATTATTCCAGAGTTTTGCAAAATGTTATTAATGTAATGATGAATTTTCAAAGTGCAATAGAAAGAGACAAAAAACAAATAGTTTTCTTAGAAAAAGCAATTTGTAGCAATGACCCAAGAAAGCAGTTAGCACTGGGTTATAGTATAACAACTAATAGTAATGGAAAAATAATAAGAAGTGTGAAACAAGTTAAAAAAGATGATAAAATAAAAGTGCAAGTAAATGATGGAAAAATTGAGTCAAGAGTGATTTAATAATGAATAATTAAGAATTAAAAATTAACAAATAATATTATGGCACAAAAAAAAGACAATTTAACAAAATCTCTCAAAGAGATTGAAGAAATAGTAAATTGGTTTGAAGCTCAGGATGAAGTAGACGTGGAAGAGGGAATTAAAAAAGTAAAAAAAGGAGCAAGTCTAATAAAAGACTCCAAAAAAAGACTCAAAGAAATAGAAAATGAATTTGAAGACGTTAAAAAAGATTTGCAAAATGTAACATAATGTGAGATTGATTACATTGCAATTTATATCATAAGATAAAAGACGAACAGCTGAATACAACTATTCGTCTTAGGTTGGTTATTATCGTTTAGGCCTGTATTTAAACGGCCCATCTTTTTTGTTGTGTGCCTTAAGCTGGCGCACCCACTCCTTCTGCTCTTCAGAAGGAATACCGTCGTGCTGGGCACACTCAAATAGTAGTCTTTCGGGGCTTTTTGGCATTTTTTTATAGGCAATGATACAAAAAATTGCCAGTGTCATGATTGTCTGAAAGATTGCATAAGTCATTATTTTGCCTCCGTGTTCTATTATTATACACCCACTTTAGGTGTATTTGTGTTCATTATACTACAAAAAATCATTTTTGTCAAGACCACAAATTTTGTGTAGAAAAGTACATGATTTTTGATAAAAGTGGTGTATTATGGTAATATTTGGGGTAGATAAACATTTATTGATGTAAAATATGTATGAAAAAGGATCTGGGATGAATTTTACAACTCAAAAATATGAAAATGTTGTTGCACCTTCGTCTGAACAATCTGAGTCCACTGAATCAGGGGTAGATAATGGTGGAAAAAATCGTATAGAACAAATTGTACGTGAAAATCGTGATGTGGATCGTGAGGCAATACAAAAGATACGAAAAGATATTGCAAGGGTTTCTCATAAAGATGATAAAGTGACTAAATCTGGAGAAAGGAATTTATTTGATATATATACACAACAACAAACTGAGCAACGTTCATTACGGCACAAAGACTTTTTTGGTAATGTGCAATCTGCATTGTCAACTGATTTGCTTTTTAAATATATTTATAAGAGATTTCCAGAAGTAGCAGAAGGGAATGATCCAAATAGTGATCAATTTTATCTTAAAAAAGTAGATTCTTATAATACACAACAAGAGATAAAAGCTGAAAAATTAGGTTTTGATAAAAAAATTGCTTTTTTGGGTCATATACATTCTCGAGGTGTTGAGAGTGTTTTGGATGGATCTGATGGCTCATTATCACCGGAGGAAATATTAGAGGAATATAAAAAAGCGGTTTTGGAACTAAAAGAAAAGGGATATGATGACGTGTATGCTGTATTAACTGATCATAATTCTGTCAATAATAGTATTAAATTAGCAGAGATGATGGAAGCTGAAGGTGTTGCAAAGCCAATTATTGGTGTAGAGTCAACTACAAAAGAGGGTTATGAAATATTGTCTTATACAACTGATGTGCAAAAACTTAAAGATTATAGTCAACATATAGAGAAAAAAATAGGTATTATTTTTAGGAATGCAAAATCTGGTAATCGTGGATCTGACCTAATAAAATGGTTGGCAGAAAATAATTTTGTGTTGGGTATGCCTCATCCTGCATCACAGAAAGCTATTATGCTTGGTGGAACACTGTCTGAGCGTATAAAGCGTGATTCTGAATTAAGGAAATTAATACAAGATCATGTTTCTTTTTACGAGGGCATGAATTGGTTTCAAGATGTAAAAGGATCAAATTGTATTGCTTTTAATATGCGAGAAGAGATGGAATCTCTTGGTGTTGTGCCATTTGCGAATGAAGATTTTCACTCAAAGGTCCAAGGTAGTGAAGATACATTTTTTAATGGTATGTTTACAGAAATTAGGACAAATCAGAATATTACCAGCGGAGAAGATTTATTGAATCTATTTCGTAATCAAAAACAAGAACCCTCACAAGTAAAGTATGTAACAATGTTACGTGGTGCGCCAGCAACAGACATGCAATACAAAGAACAATTAGAACGATCTTCAAAGCAAAATATTAGTAATGTATTGCAAATATTAAAAAATAAAACGTTATCATTGTTTAAGAAGTCTAATGTATGATAGTATTATATTAAAAGTAATATATAATAATTTTTAAATATTAATAAAAATATGAAATTTGAAAAAATGGGGACTCCTTCTGTTGAAGGTAGATTTACTGTTGAAGATGAAAGGGCAATGGGGGAATTTGCAGATGCAGAGGCTGCAAAGTTAGATGGTGAAAAAACAGGTGAAGATGGTAAAAAATTTAAGAGAGCATTGAAAAATGTAACAATTGGACTAATTTTGTTATTAAAAAGCATCAGTGGAGTTGATGTGGCTGAGGCGAGACAAGCACGCGGTATAGATTTGAACACACAAAGAGCTTCTATTTCTATGGCAGGGACACAAAAAGAAGCTATACAATTAGATAATGAAACAGTTGCGATACCGAGTGCTGGTGATAAGGTGACAAGTGGAATTAAGTTGGCTGAGGCAGAGCAGGTACGCGGTATAGATTTGGACACGGGAGATTTAACAATAGAAGCTGATCTCTCATCTACAGAACCTCAACACGAAACAACAGTAACACAAAGTAATGTAGAGAATATCGCTGATTTAAATAGTGAGGAGGCTGTAGCAGAGACTTCAATTGAATCTATGAATAATCAGGAGTTTATAAATTATTTTGAAAAAGTAAAAGCAAAAACATTATATGAAGTTGCGACGCTTTTGCATATTAATGCTGTGGGCTTTCCGAGTGTAGATATGTCAACGGGAAATATAGAGGCTGGCGAAGACCTTAAAGAGCCTAAATTGGAAGACTTTATAGAAGAAAGTCGTATTACCAAAAGTGCAGATGATTTAACTAATGAGGATCGACAAAATATGATACAAAATTTAGAAAAATTAAAAAAAGTGGCAAATAAACTGAAGAGTGGAATTAGTGAGATGGCCAAGGTAAATCAAAGTATGCAATTGTAGTAAATAAAATAAAAATTATGAATACAAAACAAGATTTGAAAGATATTATATTACAAGCACAATTAGATAATCAAGATAAAGAACTGTGGAATAAATTTATTGAGGTTAATGAAGAAGAAAATTTGAATGACATTGTAGAGCTTTTGAAAAATGAACCAGAGAGACTTGAATTTTTGACTGATAATTTAAGGGAAAAGCTAGATGCCTTTTTGAATAGAGATAGTGATAAACTAAATGATATTGTTGAGACTGAAATAGAAACTATAAAAGACTTATAAAAAGCTGGTATAGATGATTTTTCAATATAAATGTAAAACACTCAATATTTTGTTTAAAATATTGAGTGTTTTTTTGGAGTTTATTTAAAAAGGGATTTTGGCATAGGTCTAGTTACCATAGTATAATTATCCCTATTATATACAACTGTGATAGTGAATTCATGTTCATCAGGAGTTGTATGTGATAGCTCTAGCTGAACCCTCCTGCCATATCTGGAGCGAGATAAATGTTTAATTTTTTTAATTCTTACTGGTAAAGGCTTTTTGTGATGACCTATAAAAATGGTAAATTTTTTACCTTTACTTCTCATTATTTCGAAATTCACACTTTCTATCAAATCATGAGAACAATCGAACCAATACCGAGGCTTTCTCCTTTGACGAGAATGCTGAGTGCGGTGTACAGTGTAGGTATTGTGTAGCATAAATACTCCCATTTGTTGAGGTTTATAAAGAGCACTATCTTGATAAATTCAAGATATTTCAATATAACATAAAATAATTTTGAATACAAATTGTGTTGATGGTATTGTCAATTACCAGTAGAAATGTCATACCTCTGTTTTCTTTAGAAATGTCATACTTGGGAAAATTAATTAATTTTTAACTTTAATATTATTTGTAATTTCATACATCCTCCAAGGA
>JALVPE010000018.1:1454-2108 GCA_027031945.1 Candidatus Moraniibacteriota bacterium | reverse complement strand
ACCCACAAGGTAAAACTTGATTTTGATGTGGATGTGAGATTTAGATTAAAGGAAAGTTACTTAGACTGTACAACGACCGCTGTATATTTAATTGAAGAGCAATGTACAGATCATTATACTTCGGGCGAGTTACCGGATGGCTCATTTGACTGGGAAAATGCAAAATTGTCCTATAGATCATGCAAAAGAACAAGCACCTATGTAGGTTCAATAGAGCAATGTGTTGTTGTAAATACCGGGGATGATAATGATGTTGATAATAGCGGCTCTTCCGGGGAGTATGAGCCGAATATTATAAATGAGTTGGATGATTATCCTTGTGTTAATAGTATTTTGTCAGCTTTATCGGCTGGAACAAAAGTTGATGTTAAGAACATAAAAATAAATCCTAACTTAACTGCCAGTATATTGAATATGTTTGATATGAGTAAAACAGTTAATCTTATTATTAAAGTAGGAAATTTAGGAGATGAAAACATAAATGCTACAACTCACAGGGTAAATGGAACAGACAACTATGAAATAACTTTTAATTCAACATATTTAAATCATCCAGATTTAAATGGAAACCCAAATGCAGAATTTGTATATTCTCTAGTAGAAAATCCTGGAGGAGTAGATTTAATGATGAATAACAAAACAACAGGTTTGTGG
>JALVPE010000018.1:0-1444 GCA_027031945.1 Candidatus Moraniibacteriota bacterium | reverse complement strand
AAATATGATTTAAAGGAAAAGGAGTATTCCGAACTACTAAATTTGTTTTATGAAACAATGGTTTCAAATGAAAATGATTTGCAACATAATTATTTTGCAAGAAATTATATACCTGTCATCACCGGCAACTTATTTGAATGGTGTAGGCAGACTGGACTATATACTGTTAGTAAAGATTATTTGGAGAAAATGGCATGGGGTGGCTTAAAAGGAACGCCTGAATATGAAGCTCTTTCAAATAAAAGCGAGATAGAACAAATTCTTATAAATGAAAAGACCAATAATCATGCAGCTAAAGGACATAATTGTAATTAGTATATCTCTTCTATTTTGTAATATTGATACTACGGCTCAAAATAACAGTTTGCAATATGAAATATTAAATAGCTTACCTGATTTATTAGGAAAAAGATATACTTATAATGATGATTCCATAATGAGGATAGTCAATAAACCTATTTCCCCTGATTGGAACAATTTACTTACTTTTGAGCGATTAAAAAAAAATATATCATGGGGCACAGATACTTCAAAATATGATACTCCATTTGATTCTTTTCCCATTACGGAAATTCTGAGTGTCAAAGATTTGGAATACATGCGCATATATTATGATAGTAACAAGACGTTTAAATGGAAAAATAGTTTAGTTCAAAATATTTTCATAAAAGTTGTGAGAGAAAAGAAAAATTTTGAACACAACAATAAAATCCAGGATTATTATCAAGTATCTTTGCCTGTATTTTCTGTCAACAACAATGTAGCGATTGTGCAATTAGTTCATCTTTGTGGCCTAGAATGCGGAAATGCGATATTACTGGTTTTAAGGAAGAATAACAGAGGAAGGTGGGAGAGGCTATGCAGTATAACATTGTGGATGAGTTAGTGCTAACTTTTTCACAGGTGCATTTCTTGGGCATATGTCTCGAATAATGAAGTACTGGAAATGTTTCTATCATTTAAAATGATGCTTTTCTATCTCAATTCACTAATTTGCTATCGCTCATCTAAGTTTTTTATATGCGATTGACGACTTGAGATTAGCGATTAGCGAAGAAAAATCTGTAAGTGTTTTAGCCCCCATTGTTATTTCGTGGATTTTGTCGTACACCTTATTTTTTGCCCTTTGTCCGGCAATGCTGTGCAGGGCTTTGGTGAGGAAACGGTTTTTGTGGTACTGAAATTTGGCCGGGCCAGGATAATATGACAAATATCATAAAAAAGGGGGGGGATTCAGTAAGTTTGAAGAAATAATTCATCAAACATTAGGTTGCCCGTTCTCATTTATGGTTAAAATTAATAATTATTTGCCATTCATATTGGTTTTAGCTTTCCTGTTACTGTTGCCGTTTCAGGTTTGGGACAGTGTTGTGTTGCCTGCTCAAAGCGGTAAAATACTTTTTGGAGGTTGGGCTGCACTGGCACTTCTTCTTTGTTGGGCCTT
>JALVPE010000017.1 GCA_027031945.1 Candidatus Moraniibacteriota bacterium | reverse complement strand
TAAAAAATGTGATGATGCTAGTAGTGAAGCTTTAGAATATTTAATGAAAAATATTAATATTCCTAGTGATAAATTGTATTTATTTGATTTTTTGAAGGAAATAGTGTTCTATAATGTATTAACTTAATACCTCATAGAAGATATAGTGCAGAATATGACTTTTGCAAAGATGATAATTAAAAAAAATATTTAAAAGTCGATTTCCAATGCATCGAATCTACGTTTGTATTCTTCAAATATAATTGGTCCCTGTGGTTTGGGTAAAAATATTAAATTATTATCACTGTACATTATTAATGCTCCTTTTCTTTTAGTTTTTGGATTATTTTGTATTTTTTTAGATTGCATTTTTTTTAATCTTCTTTCCATCGCTTTGTCTGCTAATATAATCTCAAAAAATTTTCGTATATATTTTGTAACAAAATTATCACTAATAGTTAATTCAGACTTGATACGTGTACATTTATGATGTGGTTTCATATTTTGTATCCAATTTCTATTTTCATGACAAAATTGCACATAATAACCCATATCAAACAATGGTATAGCAGAAATATATTCATGTGCAGCAAAAAGGTCTTGTGTTGGTACACGTAATGACTTTGTTGTTATATGATAGTTTAAACATATTCGATTATTGGTTTTATTATCTTGTCTTCTTACACCTAATAAATGTGAAAATACTGTGATACAAAATCGTCCAGTCCAAATATGCCCATATTTATACACAACTAAAACATCTAAATCACTCTCTCTATCACAATTGTTATATGCTAATCTCCCTGTTACATAAATCGACCTAACAAATGGACTTATTCGCAAAATTGATACAATACGTCGTAATCTGCGCATTTTAACAAAACTAATATATTCATGTTGTTTACGTAAAAATACAATATTTTCCCTGCCAAATAAATAATACATGCCATTTGTTTGCGAAACATATCGAGTAATTTCTTTTTGTTCTAATGCATATTGTATATCCGGAAATGACCATACATTTTTACTATCATCTGAACTGGAGCGAATTAAATATTTCCATACTTCAAAAGCTGTTAATGGATAATTCAATACATCATAATATGTGATGGTCGCAATAATATTTTTGTATAATATTTTATCCATATTATTTAAAATCACAAAACATAAATCCCACTAATACTAAGCAACACCTTCTTATTCTAGTCTTTATTTTTTATAAAAATTTTGCTGTTGGACTTTTCTTGATTTTTTTCAATTTCTTTGGTTTACCTTCAAACACAATATTTCCACCAAACTCTCCACCTTCCGGACCCAACTCAATAACCCAATCGGCATGATTTATAACATCAGAATTATGTTCCACCACTAAAACAGTATTGCCCTTATCAACAAGTGCATCAAGCATTGTCAATAATTTTTTTACATCATCAAAATGTAATCCTGTTGTAGGTTCATCTAAAATATATAGAGTTTTACCGGTTGACCTACGTGCAAGTTCTGTTGCCAACTTAATGCGTTGCGCCTCGCCACCAGAGAGATTTGTTGCGCTTTGACCTAGCCGAATATATCCCAAACCCACATCTTGCATTGCTCGCAATTTAGTGGCAATTAAATCTTTATTTTTAAAAAACTCATATGCATAATCAACACTCATATCCAAAACATCTGCAATAGTAACTCCATTATATTCAACATCCAATATTTTGCTACTATATCTACTACCACTACATGCTTCACATGGCACGTATACGTCCGGCAATAAATGCATTTCAACTTTTACAGATCCTTCCCCACGACAACTTTCACATCTACCACCACGCATATTGAAACTAAAATGACTCGCATCAAAACCACGCTCTTGTGCCATTTCTGTCGTGGCAAACAAATCCCTCACATGTGAAAATACTCCCGTATATGTTGCTGTGTTTGATCTTGGTGTGCGCCCAATAGGATCTTGATCTATCATTATGACTTTGTTAATATTCTGCAATCCTGTAATACGTTTATGTGCTCCCGGTTCTGCATTAGAGCGATGAAATTTCTTTGCAAGAGTACGTGAAAGAATATTGTGTACAAGTGTAGATTTACCGCTACCCGAAACACCACATACTGTTATAAACATTCCAAGTGGAAAATCAACGGATATATTTTTAAGATTATTTTCTTTAGCACCTTTAACAGATATTTTTTTACCATTTCCCACTCTTTTCTTTTTTTTGTTGGTTACAGATAATTTACCTGATATATATTTAGCAGTTTTAGTATTTGATTTCATCATCTGAGGTAATGTGCCAGAAAAGATTAATTCCCCACCTTCTTCACCTGCACCAGGTCCCATATCAACAATCCAACCAGCCTCTTTCATAACATCTGCATCGTGCTCTACAACAATAAGTGTATTTTTCGCTTTTTGTAATTTTTTCATTGCTTTCAGAAGACGAATTGTATCTCGACTATGTAATCCTGTCGTTGGTTCATCTAAGACATAAATTACACTCGTCAAATCTGATTTAATTTGTACCGCCAAACGAATTCTTTGTGCTTCTCCACCCGAAAGCGTATTACTAGAACGTGAAAGTGTTAAATAATCTACACCAACATCACATAAAGCTTCCGCTCGTGACACCATTTCATCAACAAGTGCATTCACTGCTATTTTCTCTTTACTCCCAAAACCACTCATCTTCTTCACATCTATAATGAGTTCTATAAATTGTCCCAATGGTACATCCGTATATTTATCAATCGATAAATCATTAACTGTAACCGAAAGATATTCTTTTTTTAATCGTTTTCCGCCACACGAAGAACATTTTTTTTCAACCATATATTTTTCTAATTCTTTGCGCATATATTCAGATTTTGTATTTTTATAACGTGCTTCCAAGTCATGAATAATACCTTTAAAATCATTACTATCATCCTTATTGGTTCCATAAAAAATAACTGCAAGATTTGATTTTGAAATATTTTTAACAGGTTGTGAAAGCGAAAATTTATATTTTTTAGCTAATTTTTCTAAATTTGCTCTATGTTTACTAAGAACTGTATTTTTACCACCTGATTTACTCCAAATATGAATTGCTCCTTCTTCTATAGAAAGATTATCATTTGGAATAAGTAACGCTGGATTGATTTCATTTTTAATACCAATACCATCACAATCAGGACAAGCTCCATCTGGATTATTAAAGGAAAAACATCGTGGTGTAATTTCTGACAAAACAAAACCGGATTCCTTACAATAAAAATCTTGTGAAAATTCTTCTTCTTTATCATCATAAAGTATTACACACAAACCACCTGATAATTTCATGGCGGTCTCTACGGAATCCATCAGACACTCTTTATCAAAATTATCTGCCTTATACACAAATCTATCAATAACTACATCAATACGTACAGAAACATCATCACTCACTACAAGCAAAGCATCTGCAACCGGCATAATTTTTCCATTAAAACGAACACGTGCATAACCACTTTGACTAATATGTTTTAATATTTTACTATTTGTTTTTTTCTTATCTGTGACTGGTGCTAACACCGTAACTTTTGTTCCTTCTGGAAATTTAATTATTTTTGCTACAATATCACGTGTGCTTTTTTGTTTAAGAGGTTTCTTGGTATATGGACAATGTGGCAATCCAATTGTTGCAAATAATATACGTAAATAATCATATATTTCTGTCATAGTACCAACAGTCGAACGAACAGATCTACCCACACTCTTTTGATCAATAGCAATTGCCGGAGAAATATTTTCAATACGATCAACATCTGGTTTGTTCATAACACCCATAAGACTTCTTGCATGAGTTGATAAGCTTTCCATAAATCTACGATTACTTTCAGCATAAACAACATCAAATGCCAAAGAGCTTTTCCCTGACCCGGATAAACCTGTAATTACAGTCAACTCATTACGTGGAATATCCACAGAAACATTTTTAAGATTATTTACACGTGCGTTATGAATATGAATACTATTATCACATTTGCGAGATGTTTTTTTGCGAGATGTTTTTTTTGCTACCATATAAGATTAAATTGAAATCAAAAAATAAACGATATTAGTTATAAATTCTATACCACTTTACCTACACAGTCAAGGCTACGCATCAAATCATCTAAAATTACACCATAATCACCATTGATAAATCATTTGAAATAGCACTGTAATCTTGTTAGAGTTTTTTTGGTGTCATGGTTTAATGATTTGATAGGTCAATAGCAATTTAATACTATTATTTTCTAAAGAAAAACCTCATCAATCATTATTTTGATTGATGAGGTTTATATTCTCTATCTAATATATCCTTTGCAATACATGGAATATATCTTTGACGGAAGTTTATCGCTGAATTTTTGAATTTTTTCCCGCCTTTCTTTTACTGTACCATATTTATTTTTTGCTTTTCTGGCATGTAAACGAATTGTGCGGAAATCCTTTTCTTCTGAAAAAATATATACCAGAAGAAAATTCTCCAAATTACACGATAAAGCTGAAATTACTTCTTTTTCAGCTGTACAGTGCAAATTATATGCAATCCTTACAAGAATTTGCATTTTTTCTCTCTTTGTACTCCACAATGTAGTATTGCCCTCCATAATATCTTGAGCAGTTATCTGTGAACTACAAAATTTTAAAAGTTTACAAAAATATCTTAACCGCCAATCGATGTTGTCGAGGCTATAACCAAAAATTGATGGAAATGATGTGATTAGTTTTACCGGGTTTTTGAAACCTCTTTTCTTCAATCCTTCGATTTTTGCATCGATGTTAATGAAGTTTAAACCAAGAATTGATGGAAATGATGTGATTAGTTTTACCGGGTTTTTGAAACCTCTTTTCTTCAATCCTTCGATTTTTGCATCGATGTTGTCGAAACTGTAAGCAAAAATTGCTGGTACTAATGTAATTAATTTTACCGGGTTTTTGAAACCTCTTTTCTTCAATCCTTCGATTTTTGCATCGATGTTAATAAAGTTTAAACCAAGAATTGATGGTGAAGAAATAATTAGCTTTATTGGATCTTTGAAACCTCTTGCTAGCAAGAAAATAATTGTCTCCCCGGCTGAACGTTTAAACAAGCTATTATAAATCACAATATTTTTTTGTACAAAATCAATTGAAAAACCTGCGTCTAATAAATCTGCTTTCCTACTCTGAATTTCCTGTTTTGACAAAGTCATGATTTTCTCCTTGTAAATATATGTCAAAGTTATTTTAGAATTTATCTTCTATTGTCAAATTAACGAACTTACAAATATACACCAAAAACCAACCTTCGTCAATCACTGCACCGTCAAGACACAACTTACAATTCAATCTACGAATTAAAAACTACTGACAAAATTATTGCCAGTAGCTAATCTTTATTCCGGTCTTAGTGAAGATAATCTTTTTCTCTCACGGAATTTAGAATCAATGATTATCTCTTTTTGTGCAGATTGCATTGTTATGCCAACTATCTTTGATTTTATATTTGAACAACTTGCCTGATTAACGAGTTCCTCAGCATCATCAATAGTTTTGCATACAACCAACATGCCACAGCCTCCATGAAAAGTTCCGTGAGCCTTATAATCGCTAAGTTGCAAGTGTTTATGTTTCCAAGACAAATCTTGTGCTTGACGTAACACTGCAGTAGGCTCAAACATATTATTCAGCAAAGCTCCTACATTATCTGGCAATAATTCTCCAAATTTTTCCCATATGCCGCCACCAGTAATATGAGCAATGCCTACCATATTCACAATCGGATCTTTTATGCTACCGTCATCATTCCAACCATGCATACGTGTTATAAATCTAGCATAACTTTTCGATGGAATAGTTAACTTTTTTATAAAATCAAATTTTTCAGCTGAACAAACATTTAATCCCCATTCAGCATTAATAAGATTTATAAGTAATGTGCCACCATTACAGCGATAACCATCTTCATAAAAACCAACAATCGGCATCCCTGATTCTATTTTTGAACCATCTATTAGTTTATCTTTATGACAAAGACCCACACACGATGCTCCCCAATTCAAAATGAGTTGCTTCTTCGAATTATCATCACAAAATGCCGTTACACTAAATTTCATAACAGCCACTTCACCTGTTATGTTTACCAGGTTGTTTTGTTTAAGAATCTTACCATAACCCTTAATCATTGCCTCAAACAACGGATAATTCTCTTGGGTTATCTTTTTGACATTGATGTCATTTGCCACAATTGCAGGAAATCGACCCGAACGAGCAAAATCATCAATACACATTACAATGGGCTCCAAACCAAGAACTGCAAAATTTTTCTGCGTTCCTATTACCGTAAAAAATGCCGGCTTGCCCCCTGCACCATCATTTTCCTTTTCTTCCAACATTTCCCAATTAATGACCTTACCGTCTGCGCTAACTTCATGATTTAGCATCATTTCCAAAACATGTTTTTTCCACACCCAACCAACTGGTCCTCGAAAATTCCCAGGTTGATGTGGCACTATGGTTAAAGCTGGACAATTCTTGTGACTATCATAACAAACTTGTGCAGCAAGCTTAGATGCTTTATCACCCGGATCTATAACTTCTTTTTTGTATAAATCTGTACTCATAACAATTTCCTCCCAAATATTTTGTTATAAATCCTCGGCAGAATTTCTTCCGCCGAGGATTCCTATCACTACGATACTAGACAAGTATCGTAGTGCTAGTTGTTTACACACCATTGGTACGCATTTTTAAACATTTGCATCCAGGGAGATACTCCAATTTCTTGAAATTTTTGCTTCATCTCCTCTGGCATCCAGTGGCATTGCCATGGCAGAAAGCAACGTTCAGGATGAGGCATCATCGCAAGATGACGTCCATCTGGTGAACAAAGCCCGGCAATTCCGTTAACAGAACCGTTAGGATTAAAAGGGTATTTTCCAGTCGCATTTCCATCATCATCAACATATGTCAATGGAATCAAATTACCATCAACAACATCCCTAAATATGCCCGTATATGGAAAATAAACCTTTCCTTCACCATGAGCCACATGAATACCAAAAGTCATACCATCCATACCATCCAACATTATGGCTTTACTTTGCATGATTTTTACCGCACTCCAGCGTGATTCAAATTTCTCTGAATCATTTTTGATAAATCGCGGCTGATCTTCTGGAGCAATTCCTCGCCACGGCACCCAACCAAGTAGTGCAAATAGCTGACAACCATTGCACACACCAAGCGTAAAAGTGTTCTGACGATTATAAAACTCGTCAAACATTACTTTCAACTCTTGATTAAACATTATGGTTGCAGCCCAACCCTTGGCCGATTCGGGAACATCGGCATAAGAGAATCCTCCCACAGCCACAAGTCCTCGAAACTGCTCAAGAGTAATCCTGCTATCAACCAAATCACTCATGGTAACATCCCATGGTTCAAATCCAGCTCTAAAAAATGCCGACGTCATCTCACGATCAGAGTTACTTCCCTCTTCCCGCAAAATTGCCACCTTTGGTTTGTTTGAACTATCCAAAACACGTTGGCTCGTTCCCTCAACCATAAATGGTACAAAATATTTCGGACCACTGCGATCAAAAATATTCTCTTTTTCTTCATCAGCGCAAACTGGATTTTTTTGCAAACGTTCCAGTTGATATGAGGTCTCTTCCCACCATTGACGAAGAGTCCGCATATCCTCTCTAAAAAGAGATACATTACCATAAAACACTTGAATAACTGGCTCTTTAAAAGTCTTACCAATTACAAATGTCCCACTAAAATGCAAACCAAATTTAGTCAAACAATCAAATACATCCGAAACTTCTTGATTTGCACATTCAACAATAAAACCCAATTCTTCTGCAAATAATTGCGGAATTACCATATCGGGACTTGTAAAGCTTTTTTTCAGCTGTACACTCAATCCACAATTACCAGCAAATGCCATTTCACAAAGTGCAGTGATTAAACCACCATCACTCACATCGTGACCAGCAAGGATTAAGCCCCTGTCAATTAACTCCTGTACAGCCAAAAATGCTCTGCGCACCAAATCAGGATCATCCATATCTGGCACTTCATTGCCAACTTGACCATAGACGTGTGCCAAAGCGGAACCACCCAAACGTGCCTTGCCATTAGAGAGGTCTACAAAAATCAAACTACTCTCTCCTGGTTTTTTAATATCCGGTGTCACTACTCTTGTGATGTTGTCCATCGCACCATAGAGTGAGATTACCAACTCACGCGGAGATTTAACAGTTTCCTTACCAACGAGTGTTGCCATAGAAAAACTGTCTTTTCCACCATCAGTAGCGATGCCGATGGCTTTCATCACTTCAGCTTTTGCTTCAGCCGCGTCACGAATCGCAGCTCCCTCACCAGGCAATTTTGGTGCCCACATCCAGTTTGCACTGCACTTCACCTCATTGAGATTTCGTACTCGTGCCCACATTAGATTTGTAAGTGCCTCACCAATTGCCATACGTGCACCAGCTTTTGGGTTGGCTATCATTTTAATTGGCTGTTCACCAATTGCTGTTGCACCACCAGTTAAGCCGAAGTGACTTTGTGCCACAACCGCCACATCTGCCAAAGGCAGTTGCAACGGACCAACACATTGTTGCTGTGCTATCAGTCCGGTAACCGAACGGTCAACCTTATTAGTCAACCATCGTTTTGAACCGACAGACACAAGTTTGAAAACTTGCCTCATAGCTTCACGCACAGTTAAATCTTGTGGCAGAACCAATTCTAATAATTCACTGTCAATGTGACTATCCTCAAAAGTCTTTTGTGGCATATTGCCAAGTACTTCTGAGAGATCCAAATCAACAGGTGTCGTATCATTATTTGCATCATGTACAACAAAGTGCAAGTCTCCTGTCACTTCTCCAAGCACTTCGCAATTTACCTTCTCACGACGACAAATCGCTTTGAACTGCTCAATATTTTCAGGACTAATCAAAAAGCCATTACGCTCTTGATACTCCGCAACATAAATCTCAAGCACTGACATTGTTGGATCTCCGACTTTAATGTTGCGAATTTCAATCCAGCCACCAGAGTGTTCTACCAATTCTTTAAGAACATTGGCAGGACCTCCAGCTCCCTGGTCATGAATTACTTCTACCAGTGTTTTATCACCCATTTCATTACAGGCACGAATGACACGGTTCATTTTTTGTTCCATTTCCGCGTCACCACGTTGCACAGCATTAAAGTCCAAGCCTTCTTCATTTTCACCTTGAAGCATGGATGAAGCTGCACCACCGCCAAAACCAACACGGTACGCCGGACCACCTACTTGAACAATAAGCATGCCCTTTTCTTCTGACTCCTTTTTAGTGTGGCGAGCATCAATCTGACCAATACCTCCGGTAAACATTATGGGCTTAAGAAATCCCCAACGCTCACCACCAGACAAACGCATATCAAATGAACGCGCAAATCCTTGAATTACCGGCTCACCAAATTTATTGCCATAATCCGATGCACCATCAGATGCATCAATAGCAATTTTGAGTGCACTCGCCAGATTTGTCGGACACTCATAATCCATTTCCCAAGGCAATTCATAGCCCGGAATATGTAAACTACCCACACAATATCCCGCTGTTCCGGCAATTGTAAACCCACCTTTTCCAGTTCCCTGAATATCACGGATTCTTCCGCCTGTACCAGTCTCTGCTCCAGGAAAAGGAGCAACGCCTGTTGGAAAATTGTGAGTCTCTGCCGTAAGTAGTAAATGATAAGTTGAACATTGTTGAACAAACATGGAAGGTCTCCCAGGTTTTTCTGGCACGATAGTCGTAATATCAGCACCAAAAATCGCACTGGAATTATCCGCAAAAGCAATTACACTACCTCTCTGATTTTCCTCAAGTTCACTCTTCACAAGTTCAAACAAAGTTTGTTCCTGTCTCACACCATCAATAATTTGAATTCCTCCAAAAAATCCATGACGAGAGTGTTCTGAGTTAGCATTGTTAAGATCCATAATCTCCACAATGGTCGGGTTACGACCAAGCTTTTTGACAAAATAGTCATAGTAGAAATTACGATCCCACTCATCCATGGAAATGCCTGGTATGCCTTTAAGAGCATCAGGACCACCACTGATCATGTCCACCTCATACACATCTTCTGGCTCAATACCAGTATCAAATGTAGTAAGTGGCTCTTCATAAACCATCTCTGTCATGCGATCACAATGTGTTGCAATGAAGTTTTCAACATCATTATTGCCAACAATATAACGCCGAGAACACTCAATACGGGTTATTATCTCAAGCCCCACATTGCGACAAATCGCAATCATATTAGACGACCAAGATGTTTCAACATTAAGTCGTGGACCAATTTCCACAACCTGGAACCCAGACTCAGGCGTAGGTCTTAATTCAGAAAAAAAAGTTACTGTCCCAGGAACAAAGCCCTCGCAAAGTAACGATATTAAAGTCTCTGTTTCTTGACTACGCATGGTCCCCCAAAATTCAACATTAAAACATAATTCTTCACGACCGCTGTTGCCAACTTCCCTAAATAATCTCAAAATACTCATTATCTTTCTCCTTTGCAAAAATTAATGTTTCAACAAAGTTTCTTTGTTGTTAAAGGACAATGAAAACAAAAAAGATAGTTTTTTACTCTAAAACAAGTTCAAACTACCTCCTTGTATTAAAGTATTGCAGAAAACGCTCTAAAAAGCAACAATATACATTACTACAAAATAATGAAATTATAAATAAAAAAATTTTACTACTTTATAAGTATATATAATTCATAAAAACAAAATCTCGCAAAATTAGTTTTGCGAGATTTTGTTTTTATCTTCCTGTAAGTAATATGTACGATATCTATGAAGATCGCACAGCCTCCTTCAAACTCTTACCTGCTTTAAATTTTGGTACAGTTGTTGCAGCAATTTGAATTTTCTCTCCTGTCTTTGGATTTACACCTGTTCGTGCAGCTCTGTCAGATGTAGAAAAAGTTCCAAATCCTGTAAAAGCTACCTCATTATGAGCCTGTAATTGTGAAGTAATTTCGTCAATGAAAGCCTCAAGGAAACGTTCAGTATCAGCTTTACTCATATCAGTCTTTGCTGCAATAGCAGCTACAAACATACTCTTATTAATTTTTGCCATTATGTTTTCACCTACCTTTCTATTTTAAAATTTTACATGATTATTTCGTAATGTCCCTATTCTACTACATTTTTAGTAAATAAAGCAAGTGCAATTATTTACAACGCCTCTTAGCGATGTTTGAAATATTATTTTTGTCAATGATATATCATTCAAAAAATATTAAATCACAAATCATATTCCACAAAAAAACAGATGGTATAATCATCTGTTTTTAAAAATATTTACAGGTACAATTATATATAACACTTATCGAGCATACTCAACTGCACGTGTTTCTCGCATTACATTAACCTTGATTTCTCCAGGATATTTTAATTCTTCCTCAATTTTGTCTGCTATTTTTCTAGCTAATTTTGCACTACCCAAATCATCAACTTCTTCCGGTCGTACAAATACACGAATTTCACGTCCTGCTTGAATTGCATAGCATTTTTCAACCTCTTCAAAACTACTCGTAAGTGTTTCCAACTCTTCAAGCCTCTTCAAATAATTTTCTACAGTATCCTTGCGAGCCCCTGGACGTGCTGCTGAAAGAGCATCCGCTGTTGTAACAATGTATGATTCCGGTATTGAATATGGATATTCTTCATGATGTGACTTCATTGCATTAATTACTTTCTCATCAACACCAAATTTTTCTAATATTTTTATACCAATTTCAACATGCGTCCCTTGAACTTCATGGTCTACAGCCTTTCCAATGTCATGAAAAAGTCCTGCCATCTTTGCAGTTTTCACATCAAATCCCAATTCAGCTGCAAGAGCTCCAGACAAATAAGATACCTCTAATGAATGCAATAAAACATTTTGCTTAAAACTGGTACGATATCTCAAACGTCCTAATATATATAGTAATTTTGGATTAAGTCCTGCGATTCCAACCTCATATGCAGCTGCTTCTCCAGCTTCACGAATACGATTATCAATTTCTTTTTCAGCCCAACCAACAATTTCTTCAATTTTTGCCGGATGAATCCTGCCATCTTCAATTAACTTTTCAAGTGCAATTTTTGCCACCTCCCTACGTACCGGATCAAACGAAGAGAGTACAATAGAATCCGGCGTTTCATCAATAATAATTTCCACGCCAGTCATTCTTTCCAAAGAACGAATGTTTCGTCCTTCTTTTCCAATAATTTTACCTTTAATATCCTCATTTGGGATCGAAAGTGTTGATGTCATAACCTCAGCAGCGTGTGAACGAGAATACTTTTGTATCACATGCGTCATAATATTACGTGCTTCTTTTTCTAATTCTTCATGTGACTGTTTTTGTAATCGTGTAATTGACTCTGCCAGTTCTTCACGATTCTGTTCTTCTGTTAATTGCAAGAGAGCGGTTTTTGCTTGCTCCTGTGTTAATTCACTTATTCTTTCTAAACGTTCCATTTCTTCATTTCTCATCTCTTCCACTTTAGCGCGCACAGCACGCACTTCCTCAGCTTTTTCTTTTAAAGCTTTTTTATCTAACTCCACTTCTTCCAATTTTTTATCAAGCATATTCTCACGTTTTTCAAGACGTTTTTCTGAAGCTCTTAATGCTTGTTTACGTTCTTTTTCCTCCTCTTCTACTTTTGCAAGTGTGTCTACCGCTTTGCTTTTTGCCTCAAGTAGTATATCTTGCGCATTTGTTTTTGCTTCTGTGATAATTTGTGTTACTTGTCCTTCGGCAGTTTTTACTTGGTTTTTTGCAATGATTTGACGTGCAATATAACCACTAACAATACCGACAACAAACGACCCTATTATCCAGAATAATAGTGCTCCACTAATCATAAAATAATTGGATTATATTACTGTAAGAAAAATCAATAAAAATAAATATATACAACAATACTTATAATATCTATTATAAATGCAATTTGATATAAATCATGAAAAATTTTTGGATACACATATTTTATCTTTTATCAGCTTTACTCTCACAGCAAATAATTCCTGAAAACATTAATTAATACTGGTTTAAATAATACTACAGTTAACACTCTTTGTCAAAATGAGATTAAGTGTTAAAATAAGTTATATTGATAAATTTAACATATTCAAATTACAATGTACGAAATTTAATTATGTATAAAGTTTTTCTTTTTAATTCTTAATTCTTAAATTAAAATGTATTCTCCCGTTGTCCTTGTAATCCTTGATGGTTGGGGTCTGAGCAGTTCTCCAGACAATCCTCTCAATCAAATCGAATTACCAACTTTTAATAAATTAAATTCCAATTACCCATTAGTTGCCCTACAAGCATCTGGCATTTCAGTCGGTTTGCCTTGGGGTGAACCCGGTAACAGTGAAGTTGGTCATATGACTATGGGTATGGGAAGAATTATTTATCAAAGCTTTCCACGTATTTCTTTGGCAATTCAAAATGGAAGTTTTGCACAAAATGAAGCTTTTATCGAGGCAATGACCCATGTAAAAGAAACCGGGGGCGATCTTCATATTATGGGGTTAACCGGTGATGGTGGTGTTCATTCTGCCAGAGAACATCTTTATGCACTCATAGACCTTGCTCATTCTCAAAATGTGAAAAATGTATACATTCATTGTTTTATGGATGGACGTGATTCATCACCAACAGCCGGCACACGTGTTATCAAAGAAATTCAAGATAAATGCAAACAAATTGGTACTGGCAAAATTGCAACGCTAATTGGACGTAACTGGGCAATGGATCGTAATAATAATTGGGATCGTATTGAAAAAGCTTATAAAATGCTTACAAAAGGCATTGGCACTAAAACTCAAGACCCTATCTCTGCTATACAAACATCTTATGATAATGGAGTAACAGATGAATTTATAGAACCAATTATTGTTACAAATAAAAATAATAAACCACTTACTCTCATAAAAGACGGGGATAGTGTAATATTTTTTAATTTTAGAGAAGATCGTGCACGACAAATTACAACAGCTTTTGTTCTCCCAGGATTTGAAAAATTTGAACGTGGCGACAGACTTGACCTTGATTTTGTTACAATGATTGAATATGACGAAGATTTGCCCGTCAAGATTGCTTTTCCACCAGAGGAATTGAAAAATGGACTTGGCGAAGTATTAAGTAACCATAATTTTAAACAATTACGTATAGCTGAAACAGAAAAATATGCCCATGTTACTTATTTTTTTAACGGTGGCAAAGAGGAACCGTACCCTGGAGAAGATCGTATACTTATACCATCTCCCGCAGTAGACAAGTTTGATGAAACACCCGCTATGAGCTCCTATGAATTGACCGATAAGGTTGTTGAAAAAATCAATGAACAAAAATATGATGTAATTGTAATAAATTATGCAGCAGCTGACATGGTAGCTCATACAGGAAATGAAGAAGCAGCTAAATTAGCGGCAAAAGCTATCGATGAATGTCTCAATAAATTAATAAGAACCGTTCTTATCCAAGGTGGTTGTTTATTGATAACAGCAGATCACGGTAATATAGAGATAATGCGTAATTCTCATACCGGAGAAATTGATACAAAACACAACACAAGTCCAATACCGCTATGGTATGTTACTCCTGATAATCATCGTGAACGCACAGAAGAAGAAATAGTACGTGGTCAAACAGAAATTCAAGGACTTATGAGCGATATCGCTCCAACTGTCTTAGATATAATGGAAATACGCACTCCCGAAGAAATGCAAGGAGAAAGCTTATTGCCAACACTAATATAATATTTATCACAAAAAACTTAAAAGCCTCATAAATATAATAAGGCTTTTAAGTTCAATAAAAACAAATTTTGCAATATAAATTCGATAATTATTATTTTATAATTTTATCAACAATACCATATTTTTTTGCTTCTAAAGCACTCATAAAATTATCACGATCACTATCTTTTTCAATAGTTGTTATCTTTTGACCTGTATGATATGCCATAATCTTATTAAGTCTTTCTTTTGTTTTTAAAATATGTTTTGCATGAATATCTATATCACTTGCTTGACCTTCTGCTCCACCTAACACTTGATGTATCATCACTTCTGCATTTGGCAATATAAATCTTTTCCCTTTTTCTCCTGCCGCAAGAATTAATGAAGCAGCTGATGCAGCTGTGCCTATACAAATTGTCGACACATCTGGTTGAATATATTGCATCGTATCATAAATCGCTAATGCACTTGTCACTACACCTCCTGGAGAGTTAATATACATCGTAATATCTTCTTCATCACTTTGTGCTTCCAAAAAAAGCAACTGCGCAATTACACTATTGGCAACATCATCGTTGATACCTGTACCTAAAAAAATAATTCTATCTTTAAGAAGTCGTGAATAAATATCATATGCACGTTCTACTTGCCCATTCTTTTCTATTATTGTTGGAATATAATAACTCATAACTTTTTTATTACTATACATAAATAATATACCTTTACAGATATAACTAGCAATATTTTATAATAATAAATTTAATTTCTTTACTATAAAAATCTTATAATTTTTCAAGCATTTCAAATACCTTATTATTTCTCATGACACCTCTTGTATAATCGTATAATTGTCTCATATCAATATTTTTTTCTATATCTTCTACACCTTTATACATCGCAAGCGTTTTATTCATTTCTTCTTCTATTTCTTTACTATCAACATCAATTTCTTCATTATCAGCAAGTTTTTCTAATACAAGTGCACTTATTACACGTTTTTTTGCCTGTGGCTTCCATTCTTCTTCTAATTCCTCTCGCTTTTTACCAATCTTCTTTAAATATTCATCAAGTTTCATTCCACTCATGGATAATTGTTGTTCAAATTCACCTACCATTCTTTGCATTTCATCATCCAATATCATCTGTGGTAATTCAATTTCAATCAATGATGCAAGAGCATCAAGATATTTTGTGCGTCGTTCTTCATCATTTTTTTTGATAGCTTCTTTTTTCATTCCCTCTCTCAAACTCTTTCTCAAATCATCAATGGTTTTAAACTGTTTGCCGAGGGAAGTTGCAAACGCATCATCTATTTTTGGACTTATACGTTCCTCCACTG
Source organism: Candidatus Moraniibacteriota bacterium (assembly GCA_027031945.1). Classification (GTDB taxonomy): domain Bacteria; phylum Patescibacteriota; class Minisyncoccia; order Moranbacterales. The sequence continues at coordinate 2,480 of JALVPE010000017.1, read as the reverse complement.
TTTTTAATTTAACTTCAAATGTTGCTTTTTTGCCTGCGAGATTACTAGCATGATAATTTTCGGGAAATTCTAATTCAAATGTTTTTTCCTCATCTTTTTTCATTCCAATAATTTTTTCTTCAAAACCTGGAATAAAAACTCCTTTACCTAAAATAAGTGAATGATCTTTGCTTGTACCATTTTCTATAACAACACCATCTTGTTTAACTGTAAAATCAATCTTTACGTGATCGCCTTTTTTGGCTGCACGCTCAACCGGATTATGTTGTGCCCTAGAAGCAGCTACATGTTCTAATTCTTTTTGAACATCCTCATCAGTAATTTCAATTTTTTTATTCTTATTTTGAATATTGATTTTTTTAATAGTTTTCGCCCAATTTTTTGGTAATTCAATTTCTGGAATTACTGCAGTATTGATTCGAATTTTAATATCATTTCCTTGTGCTAACTTTATTACACTCACACGTGGTGCACCAATCGTCTTGAGTTTTTCTTTTTCTATAATCTCTAAATAATAATCTTTGAGCATCTTATCTGCAACTTCTGAAAGTATTTTTGTTTTATCAATCTTTGTCTCCGCTATTTCATGTGGCACAGAGCCTTTACGAAATCCTTTGACTGATACATTCTTCACAGCATTAGCTATCATTTTATCAAATTCGACTTGAGCATCTATCCAGGGAATTGTCACATCAATTTGCGTTTCACTACCTTTTTCAATTTTGTAATCCATAGTTATTAAGTTATTAATTTAAAATATAAAAATATTTATAGTCTACACTATATAAAATCAAGCATGAACACAAACTCACAAAATTTACATTTTGTACACTATAATTTATGTTTTTATATTCATACTTCCGTAATTGTAATAATTTGACACATCTATTTAGCCTCTTTCTCCATCTCTTCAATTTTCTCTTGCTCCTTATCCTCTACTGCTTCAGACACTTTCTCATCTTCATCGAGATTCTCAGTAATGTTGTCATCATCTTCTTTAACTTTTTCAGTATCTTCTGTGTCTTCATTATTGCCCGGCACACTACTCTCCCCAGCACTAATTACATCCAAATCCCAACCCGTCAACTTTACCGCTAAACGTACATTTTGTCCACGCTTTCCAATTGCCAATGATAATTGATCGTCAGGTACAATTACTGTGGCTTTTTTTGATTCTTCATCAAGTTCTACAGAAATAACAGAGGCAGGTGAAAGAGCTGCTGCAATAAACTCCTCCATATCTTCACTCCATTCAATAATATCCACCTTTTCACCACCCAATTCATCGATAATCGCATTTATACGTGTTCCTTTTTGTCCTACACATGAGCCTATCGGATCAATTCCCTCTTCTTCCGTATATACCGCTATTTTACTGCGTGAGCCAGCTTCTCGTGCAATTGCTTTAAGTTCTACGGTTCCAGCAAAAATCTCCGGCACTTCCAATTCAAACAGACGACGTAATAATTCCGGATGTACACGAGACAATTTGATACCGGGACCTTTTGGATCAAGTTCCACACTTTCCACAAATACCTTCACACGCTGTCCTACATTATAATTTTCACCACGAACTTGTTCCCTGGGGAAAAGTACACCTACAGACTTACCCAAATCTACAAATACATTTTTTCCTTCTACACGCTGTACTGTACCATTAACGATTTCCCCTTCCTTTTCCTTGTATTCTGTATACATTGCATTACGCTCCGCCTCACGAATTCTCTGAATAATAACTTGCTTTGCAGTTTGAGCTGCCACACGACCAAAGTCAGTATATGATGGCAATTCTTCTTCAACAATTTGCCCCACTTCTACATCACCATAAATTTTCTTTGCCTCATCAATCATGATATCTCTCTCTGGGTTAAATCGAGGCTTCTTTTCTTCCTCTTCCAAGCTTCCTTCTTCAATTATATCTGTTACTTCTTCTGTAGAATCTGTTTCTTTTTTTTCATCAGCATCTGGATCAATAAATTCCCTAGTTGTCTCATCTACAACTTCTTTCAATAGAAAAAACTTCATGTCTCCCGACGTGCTATTGAGTTCTGCTCGAATATTTTGCCCTCGCTTACCATATTCTTTTTTGTAAGCTGCCGCAATAGCAGTTTCTACTGTTTCCATTACATCTTTTGCATCAATTCCTTTTTCTTCAGCAAGAGCTGTCATTGCTCCAGTAAAATCACTAAATGGATTTTTTTCATCTGTCATATGTTTAATATATTAGTAATTAAATTTACTTTTTTGTCATTCCTGCGAAAGCGGGAATTCAGAGTCTTTCATAAACTCCTATCTCAACAGAGTAAACAAAAATTCGCGTCATCCAGACCCGAATAATCTTAAACTCTATCTCATTTAACTCATCTAGGGTTATCCCCAGAAAAGTGCTAAAATGCTATAATAACTAATAATAACTTGTTAACCAAGTTATATTAACATTCTAACACTTTTCTATGAATAAAACTACAAACAAAAACTTT
>JALVPE010000016.1 GCA_027031945.1 Candidatus Moraniibacteriota bacterium | reverse complement strand
GGTAACACTATTACAAAACACATGGGCAGAACAACAGTCCATGTCTCACATGATGGCAAAACCATCACTGTATCAAAAGGCTCACACCATGAAACATTTGATGTGATAAATGGAAAAGCCACTTTCTACATTTTTTTAGACGTAGAAAACAGAGGTGATAAGGATATTTCTTCTGAGACGAATGATCAAACTTTTGTTTATTAAAACAATGATTTAGTAAGTAAAACTTTGATTGACGAATAAAAGAAAACAGAGTATATTGAAATATAATTTAAGATAATAGGCAAAAGAAAATTTTAACAAATTTTAATTTAGTTTTATGAATAAAAAGACAATAACAATTTTAGGAATAATTGTGCTAGCAATAATAGCTGGTAGTTTTTGGTTTTTGCAAAGAAACAACAAACAAAGTACAGAGCCAATAAAACAAGAAATTACAAAACAAACTCAAGAGCAAAAAACAACAAAAGAGGCAAAAAAACAATCAAATAGCCAAAACCAAATCATTGATGGAGAATTAAAACCGGAAGGAAAGATTGATACAAGTGATTGGAAGACTTACTACAATAAAAACTGTCGGATTCAGTTTAAATATCCTCCAAACTATCATTTGGTAAAATATGCGGAAAAACCTGATGATTGCAATGTTTGGGTTACTAAAAAACTAGGTTCAAATTCGGGGCATGATATACGTGTGCAGTATGTGACAAGCTTTGTTTGGAAAGATGTATATTTGAAATGTGATCAACAATCGGAAAAGTATAAAGATATTAGGTGGTTTTTTGTTTGCCCTGTTGACGAGGATTATATAGCCTATAAGAAATTAATTAAGAATAATGACTGTGACAATATATCCATTCAATTGGCTGACAAAAGGCATCTTCTTGAGCATAATGTAGAACATGGTATTAGCGTTGAGTGTGAAAGTGGCAATGCCAACGACGCCAAAGCCGTCAAGGAAATATTGCGAAGCTTCAAGTTTTTTTAAAGTTTTTTATCCCACAAAACACTTAGTATTTTTTACTGAGTGTTTTGTGGGATAAAAATTCTCACTAAAAAGGTTCTTTGACAATTAAATAGAACAACCAAAAAACCCAAATCTAGGAGGTAAGAAAAAATGAAAAGAGTTATTTTTTTGGCAATGGTCTTTTGTTTAAACCCATTCTTTACAACCAACTTTGCTCAAGCAAAGTTCGGGGTGCAGTTGCCGTTTTTGGATGGGCACGCTTATGAGTGTATGCAGAACAGTAAAGATGGGCCTACTCATTATGGAAAATTTACCAAATACGACCTCGACTTTGGCATGCCACGAGGAACACTGATTGTGGCGGCGGCTGGTGGTGAGGTAATAGCCACTGAAAATAGATGTGTTGAGGGTAATACAAGTTGCGGTCATGGTTTTGGTAACTATATCAAAATCAAGCACGATGATTTTCACGCAACTCTGCATGCTCATCTTCAGCACAACGGTGTGATTGTGAATGTTGGCGACCATGTTATTGCCGGACAGCCGATTGGTTTTTCCGGGAATACGGGAAATTCTCACGGAGCGCATTTGCATTTTGGTATGCACGAACCGGGAAGGGACAGTATCGGCAAATCCATTGATGACATTGAAATCTGGTCTCGTGATAGAAATACGGGACAAGACATTTGGCGTTTAGTTGGGGTGCCACGTCAACATAGTAGAGCGTTTTCCTGCGCGCAATCGGTTCAAAATGGAGATCCGGTAAATGTGCGTGGTCATTACTACGAAGCGTTGGATATCAATGGTTTTGATTTTTCGCCTTTTCAATGTGCTTCTTTGTTTGGTGATGCTATTCATTGTTGGAGAGGTGAACCTGATGATACTGGTAGATATCATATGGCTCAGTGTGATAATGCTAACTATCATGTGAAGTATTACAAAAACAGTTCAGGGTATCACTCTCAAGAGCTGGATGCTTCTACTGGATATGATATGTGTAGTGATCATATAGGTGATGTCAATCTGTTAGCATACCTATCTGGCAATGGTTATGGTGGAGGTTCAGATGATGACTCCTCAAAAGACAACATCTCCATCATTTCATGTAAAACAAAGATTTATGGAGAGACAGACTATCAACACAGTGTCACAAAAACAGCAACAATTGATGAATACTTCAAGATTGATGCTGAAGCAATC
>JALVPE010000015.1 GCA_027031945.1 Candidatus Moraniibacteriota bacterium | reverse complement strand
GACTACTACACACCCAGACCACCGATAAATTTTAATTTGTAATTTGTAAATTTTAATTCAATTTTAAAATACTTAATTTTAAATGCTTAAACCAAACTGCAAATCACGAATTACTAATTATTTATTTAAAAATTTAGTCAATTACTTTTGAATTAAAATTTATCGAGTCCTAGACTGATCAGCCTGCTTGTCCGCCTGGGGAGTGAGGGCTGACAAATTACAAATTAAAATTCTAAAGAACCTTCCTAACCGGCGCAAACGACTTCCGATGAATAGCACAAGCCCCGATTTTATTCAATTGCTCAAGATGAAATTTTGTGCCGTAACCCTTGTGCTTATCAAAACCATACTCCGGAAATTCTTGATGATACTTCATCATTAATTTGTCTCGATATACTTTAGCGTAAATGGAAGCCACCGCAATAGAAAATATTCGCTGATCTCCTTTGGCAAATAACCTCTGCTCCATTTCCAGATTTTGAATTTTTCTATTGCCGTCAATCAACACACAACAAGAGTACAGAGGTCCAACCTCTGCAGAGTCACATAGTGACGAATGAAGAGGTTGGACCTCGGCACAATTTTTTTTATCCATACCCTCACTTTTATCAATTTTATAAACTTCGTGTATTTGTTCAACAACTTCATCCACTGCCAATCTCATCGCCAGCAAAGAAGCATTTAAGATATTTATTTTATCAATCATTTCCACCGATACTTCACCAATCCCCAAAACAAAATCATCACTCTCCTGAATAAATTTATAAATCTTATTTCTTTGTTTTTCAGAAAGTTTTTTGCTATCCCTAATTAATTCTCTATTTTCAAAATCTTTTTCTAATATTTCCGGGTTAACCCAAGCCGCCCCGGCCACCACCGGTCCGGCCAATGGCCCTCTTCCCACTTCGTCAACACCAATAACGATCTCAAAACCGCTGTCTTGTAATTCTTTTTCTTTTTTTGTATTTGGTAGAATCATTTGGAATTAAAGATTTATGATTTACGATTTAAGATTTACGATTTAAGATTTTTAACTCCCGTCTAGGGATGTATGATTTAAAAACTACCATTAATTATTATTTGTTTTGAAAACTGATATTACGCACTTATTAAAAATTTAAACATCAAGCATTGAAAATTAAAAAAGCATCTTTTAAAGATGATGACGCTACCTGTTGGAATAAATATCCAATCAGGTAGCGTCAAAAAAGAGCATTGGCTACTGATAACACTGAGGGCGATCCCCCGCGTCATATAGATCATCCTCCTCCCTGAGTTTAGCATAAACCCAGGAAATAACAGCCAAACAAAATAAGAAGAATGATACAGCCAACACTAAAATAACAGCTACTATTTTTGCTTGGGTTATTAACCCCACGCCACAAATTTTCAGAAAAAACACCAGACACACGGCAAGCAACGATTTTTCTGGTAACTTCCATAAAACAACTGCAAACATCAACACATTGATGATTGCAAGTTCTATGACATCATTCCCAAACAGCCCTCTATCAAGTACAGAGCAAATCCATACTTGAAAATATGCGACAGAATACAAAACAAAGAGCTTGAAGAAATTTTTCATGACTCACTCCTCCTCATTTCTGATTAATAACTTAGCAACGAACTCCCTCTTGTTCTCATTTAAACACACCTACAACAAAAAAGCAACCAAAAAACAAAAAAGACCACTGAAATGGTAGTCTTTTTTGTAGAATCTAACACTTGCCGAGGTTCAATTTCCGTCTTTATTAGTTCACGATTCATAGTTCGTGGTTATTTGTACATTCGTAGATTTATAGCAGATTCGTCATCCCTAAACGGGAGATAAATACTTTCGTAGGGACATCCTAAATCTCCTCCACAATCATCATATTAGTCGCTCCGGATTGACCAAAAGGTATGCCGGCGACGATGACAATTTTATCTCCCTTCTTAACAATGTTTCTTTCCGTCAAAATCTTTTTGGTTTCTGCCACTGTTTCGGAAACAGTATGAAATCCGCCAATATGCTCGGGATAACATCCATAAGAAATTCTTAATTGTTTGATGGTTTTTCTGTCAGGAGTAAGAGCAATAATTTTCTGAGCCGGACGATAACGAGAAATCTTCCGAGCGGTGTAACCGGATTCGGTCAAAGCAACAATGTATTTTGCCTCCACATCCAGAGCGGTTCTGATCACACTGCGAGCCACCGCATTCACCGTATCTTTGGTATATTTCTCATTATCTTTAATCGGCTTGTATTTAATTTCCTGCTCAGTCCTCTTGGCAATTTCCGTCATCATTGCTACCGCCTCCACCGGAAAATCCCCCACTGTTGTTTCCGCACTAAGCATAATCGCGTCCGCTCCGTTGAGAATAGCATTGGCCACATCGGAAACTTCCGCCCTGGTTGGCACCGGATTTTTAATCATTGATTCCATCATTTGGGTAGCCACTATTACCGGTCGTCCTTTTACCTGACACTTCTCAATTATCATTCTTTGCAGATGGGGAACTTCTTGAGCCGGAACTTCTACTGCCAAATCCCCTCGGGCAACCATAATAACATCGGTCGCGGAAATAATTTCATCAATATTTTCAATGGCCTCCGGGGTTTCAATTTTAGCCACAATCTGCGCTCGAGAATTATTTTTCTCCAAAATCTTTCGCAACTGCAAAATATCTTTGGCTTGTCGCACAAAAGAAATGGCCACAAAATCAACATCATATTTAAAACCAAATTCCAAATCTTTTTTATCCTTTGAAGTTAGGGCACTAACACTCAAACGAGCATTGGGAATATTTACTCCTCGCCGAGAACGAATCATTCCACCATTTATAACCTTTGTAATAATTTCGTCTCCCTCGATTGCAATGGTTTTCAATTCCTTTGTTCCATCATCCAATAAAATTTTTTGTCCCACCTCAATCTCTTGAGGAAGTTTTTTGTAATTAATGTAAACCTTCTTTTCGTCACCAACTATTTTTTTGGTAGTCAAAATAAATTCTTGTCCTCTTTTTAAAATAATTTGGTCATTGGCAAAATCACCAATCCTAATTTTTACACCACCCAAATCTTGTAAAATAGCCACTCCTAAACCGATTTCCTTTTCTATTTCTCTAATATTTTTTACCCGGGCGCCATGTTCTGCAAAATCACCGTGAGAAAAATTTAATCTGGCTACATCCATTCCGGCTTTCATTAATTTTAAAAGTTGTCTCTTGCTTTCGGTAGCCGGACCAATAGTAGCCACGATTTTTGTCTTCTTCGCTTTTTTAAGATTCATTTAAGTTAAATTATTTTAATTAAAATTTTGTTGATAATTACCAACCTTAATAAACTACCATTATACACAAAATCTATTAAAAGTCAATCAAATGTCCCTACATATTTTGATAATTTTATTTATAAAACATGTTACAATAGTATTATCAATGTACATATATCTTTTTCAAAAAATATGACTCATTCTATAAAAAAACTTATAACAGATTACTTAGAATATTTGGAAGTTGAACTCGGACGTAGTCAAAAAACAATTGAAAATTACAATCACTATTTACAAAGATTTTCAGATTTTTTGCACGAAAAGTACAAAATTACCTTACCCGGAGATATCACACTTGATATCATTCATAAGTATCGTGTGTATCTCAATAGATTTAAAATGAGTAATGATGATACTTTTAAAATTTCTACACAAAATTATCACATTATAGCAGTACGTAATTTTCTTAAATATTTAGCAAAAAGAGATATTCCAACACTTGCTTCTGAAAAAATCGAGGTGGGAAAAATGCCTGAACGACAAGTAGAGTTTCTTGAACCCGATGAAGTGTCCCGACTACTGGAAGCAGCCAATGGTCCAAACAGAGCGGCAAAACGTGACCGCGCATTACTGGAGTTGTTGTTTTCCACCGGTTTACGTGTATCTGAACTTGTAGCAATTGATAAGGAAGATATAAATTTAGAAAGACAAGAATTTAGTGTACGAGGTAAAGGTGGTAAAATACGTATTGTCTTTATTTCTGATACTGCCAAAGATGCAATTGTAGAATATTTAAACAAACGAGTTGATATTGACCCTGCTTTATTTATACGAGACCGCATTGGCACAAATAAAGAAGCTGACGCTCGCGGGCTTAGATTAACAGCTAGAAGTGTACAACGCATCGTAAAAAAATATACTACAAAAGCTGGAATTGTAAAAGATGTGCATCCACATACCCTCCGACACTCATTTGCAACAGATTTATTACAAAATGGTGCTGACATTCGTTCTGTTCAGGCAATGCTAGGTCATGCAAATATTACAACAACACAAATATACACACACGTGACAAATAAAGGACTTAAAGATGTGCATAATAAATTTCATGGAAAAAATAAAAGCAGATGATGGATTATCCATTTCTGCTTTTTAATTTTATTTTTTACACCAGTATTTATTCTGATAAAATAGCATGGATATAAGCACTGCAATAAACGTTATTGCAGCTAAAATTCCAAAATATCCAGATACTATAATTACTCCAAATAAATACAGTGTAACAACAACGACTATCGTGAGGCAACTCATCCATTTTTGCTTATTCTTTTTTTTCATTTTTACCTCCCCTTGAGGACAAAAGTTATTTTATATATGTATAATAAGCACAAGATATATTAAAAGTCAATTATTATGTTTAAATTCTAATTTGCAAAAATAATAAAAATACTTAAGATATTTTTTTCAATGGAGCAATGCTTTTTGCTAATTTTTTTAAGCCAACATTCTTAAATACTACACTAATAACAATGTCATCCTGACCAACAACCACTCCTTCACCAAAACTTTTGTGTTTAACCTTGTCGCCACTCACAAAATTATCTCCATTTTTATCAACACATAACACAGTTTCTGGTTTTCTTTCAAAAAATTGGTCCATGGTAGGACGCGGTTCATCGCTTTCTTGTTTATCAATTAGATTGTCTGGCATATCATCAAAAAACCTGGATGGACTATTCGCCTCTAATGAACCAAAAATAAGCCTGCGTCTAGCATGAAGTAAAAACACTTTTTCTTTTGCACGTGTAATACCTACATAAATCAATCGTCGTTCTTCTTCCATTTCTGCATTGTCTGCCATAGCTCTATTATGTGGAATCAGACCTTCCTCCAAACCAATTATAAACACTACCGGAAATTCTAATCCTTTGGCACTGTGGAGTGTCATAAGATGAACCATGTCAGTATTTCTATCAATTTTATCTGTATCACTTGCAAGTGCTACTTCTTCTATAAACTTTGAAAGTGAGTCGTCAATATCATCATATTTTGTAGCAACTGACAATAACTCTTGTACATTCTCATGTCTAATTTCTCCCTCTGCAGTACCATCCAGTAGTGATTTTTTTAATCCACTTTTTTCATATAGATACATAATTAACTCTGTAAGATTGTGATTCCTTAAAAAACTTCTACTATTAGTAATAAATTTACAAAAGTCATAAATTACTTTTTGTTTGTTCTTGGCAGTCACAAACTGTGTTAATTTATTGCTAACACCAAAATCTATCATATTTAATTTTGTCACTCTACTACCTTCAATCCATTGCATAAATGTTTTACCACCAATCCCTCTTCGTGGACTTATTATTGCTCTCTCAAGAGCAATAATATCTGATGAATTTGCCACTAATTTCAAATATGACATAATATCCTTTATTTCTTTACGTTCATAAAACTTAATACCACCAACAATTCTATAACTTATCCCATTTTTCAAAAAATATTCTTCTACAATACGTGATTGTGCATTGGTACGATACAACACAACAAAGTCTTTCCCTGTATACGAATTACTTTCTATCATTTTTTGCATTGTCCCAACAATATACATGGCCTCCTCTCTCTCATCACATGCCTCAAAAGAAACCAACTTTTCACCAGCACCTGCGCTGGTCCAAATTTTTTTATCACTACGATTGTGATTATGTTTTATGACATTATATGCACAATCAAGAATATTTTGTGTTGAGCGATAATTTTGTTCTAATTTAATTACAGTCGCATTTGCAAAATCCTTTTCAAAATTCAAAATATTAGAAACATCCGCTCCTCGCCACTTATAGATTGACTGCCAATCATCACCTACAACAAAAATATTATTATGCTTATTAACTAACTGATTGATAAATGTATATTGTGCATGATTTGTATCTTGATATTCATCCACAAGTACATATTGAAATCTATTTTGATATTTTTTGAGAACTTCTGGGTATTCTATGAAAAGTGCAATGGTTAATCTGATGAGGTCATCGAAGTCAAGGCTATGATTCTCTCGAAGTGTTCTTTGATAAATATCATATACTCTTCCAACTTGCTCTTCATAAAAACTACCAACTTGTGATAAAAAATCTTCTGCCGAAAGCAAGTTATTTTTTGCACGTGAAATGCTTTCTAATATTGCTCGTGGTGCAAATTGTTGTTTTGATAATTCTAATTCTTTTGCAATTTTTTTAATAAGCACAAGCTGATCTTGTGCATCCATAATTGTGAAATTTTGTTCATACCCAAGAGCCTGAATATCTTCTCTGAGAATTCGCACACAAACACTGTGAAATGTACCTATGATAGGACTAGGATAACGAGAATCTATCAAATTATCTACACGTACACGCATTTCTGCCGCTGCCTTATTTGTAAATGTTACAGCTAAAATATTGTGTGGTGACACAGCTCGCTTACGTATCAAGTATGCTATGCGACGTGTCAATGCAGTAGTTTTTCCAGAGCCTGCCCCCGCACTAACCAAAAAAGGACCTTTGAATGCTTTTACAGCCTTTTTTTGCGATTCGTTTAAATCTTCTAATATGCTACTCATATTTTTACAATTTTATTTTTCCATTGAATTTTTGATAGGCTTTTGCAACGTGATTAATTGATAATGAAAAATAGGATGTATTCCCAGCAATGGCACAAAAATACTCATACGAATAAATGCTTTCAAATCTTTCAAATATGCCTTATTTGTGAGTGATTTATACAATGCCAATGGAATTTTTGTAAATATCATATGTAACACAGATGGTACTATTTTCCATTTTAAATTTATAGCTTTATAATCTACAAATCCTATTTGCTCAGCACTCTTTTTAAATTGCTCTTCTATAATCCATTCATTCACTCTCCACTGATCTAACATTTGTTCATTCACAAAATTAAACCATTTACTCCATCTTGATTTTGGTTTTTGCAAAAACACATCACAAACCACGAGTCTACCACCAGATCTCAAAAGTCTATATGCTTCAGACACCGCCGCATTTTTATCATCACCCTCACCGTGACAAATAGAATCTACAAAAAACACTACATCAAAAAAATTATCTTCAAACTGTGTATTCTCAAAATCCCCTTCTACAATACAAAATTTATCCGTCTTGGAGTGCTTTTGTTGAGCTATTGTACACTGTTTTGTAGAAATAGTAACACCATAAATTTTTGCTTCATTGTAATGTTTTGCCACTATAGCTGACACATCTCCAACCCCACAGCCAGCATCAAAAATATTTTGATTATTACCATTTCCTACGATACCTAATGATTCCGCTATTAAATTACTCAAATTCTTTACCATGCGATCATTAAAAAATATATCACTTACTTTATTGGCAAATCCATAATGATAACCCCCTTGTACTCCTCCAGACCAATTTTCATAGAGCTTATCAAAGTCATTATAATGTTTTGCTATTTCATCTTTAGTATATTTAGACATATTTCGCATCTATTAATCAATATTAAAAAAATTCATTGATTTAGTAATGTAATCTATGATACCATACGAATTAATATGAATAAATATAAAACCATGATTTCAAAAGCTCTTAATACCTCATATCCAATTTATGATGTTATTTTAACTTTGTTGTCTATTATTTTAATACGCTTTGGAATTGAACATTGGATCGATGGATTTACATTTTCACGTTTAGATTATTATTTTTATGGTTTTTTGCATAATGTTTTAATCTTTGCTTTATTTTTCATCTCTTGTGTATTCTTATTAATTACAATTACTTCTTTACCTAAACACAAAAGCATTAATATTTCTTTACTAGCATTTCTAATTATATTATTTCCTCCAATTATTGATTGGCTTATATCTGTAAAATTTTTTGGAGGAATTCCATTTTTAGATTATTATTTATTCGATAACTTACAAGGACTTGGACATAGTTTTATTACCTTTTTTGGGGACAGTCCTAGAGATGGTGTCACGTATGGAACACGCATTTTTGTTTTTTGTATTATTCTATCTTTTACAACATTAACTTGGCTAAATACAAAAAATATTTTTCGCACACTCCTCATGGCATTTGGCACTTACGTATTTGCATTTATTGCTGGCAGTTTCCCATCCTTGATATCCTATATCATATCACCACACCATTTTACAGTCAGCAGAGGCGAAATCGCTGGAATTACTACATCACCTACCAAAATTCTAGGCAATCAAATCATAAATCCTATAGACGCTCTCAATATCAAAATGTCTTTGGTATATTTACTAATATTAATATTTCTAATTTTACTAATAGCTTACAAAAATAATCGCACTACTTTTATCTCACTATTAAAAAACATTCGACCAATTCAAACTATTTATCATCTAGGGCTTTTATTTATCGGCTTTTATATTGCAATATTTTTTGATGATGCTATTGTATTTCCAACATTTTTCACAATTATTGCATTTGTGCTACTTTGTATTGCTGTTGTTTCTGCTTGGTATAGCACTGTGATTTTTAACGACTGCGTAGATCAAAAAATCGACAAAATAAGCAATCCCACTCGCCCACTAATTCAAAAAACGATTAACTTACAACCTTACAAAAAACTTGGCTATTTCTTCTTATTTTTATCACTGTTTATCACAGCCCTTATCTCAAAAACTGCAGTAGTGCTTCTATTTGCTTATCATGCACTATCTTTTGTGTATAATACAAAACCACTCAGACTCAAAAGATTTCCTATAATTTCTTCATTTGTCGCTGCTGTTGCTTCATTTTTTATTGTTTTGATTGGATTTATGACAACATCTCCAGATCATTCTATTACAAATTTTCCACCATACATTGCTATTTTGCTCATAATCTCTTACACATTGTCACTTCCCATAAAAGATTTACGTGATATAAAAGGTGACAAAGCTAACGGCGTTTTTACTATTCCGGTATTATTTGGCGAAAAAATATCTCGCACGATTATTGCTGTTAATATCTTTTTTTCCTTCATGCTCAGCGTCTTCACTCTTGGCACCAAATCACTTCTACTACCGGCATTATTTGCCGGCGCTCTGAGCTTCTGGACACTAGTCAGTCAAAAAAATCAACAATTCATATTCAACTCAAAACAAGTGCTCTCAATCACCTTTCTCATTGTATCCATCTATGCAATCATCCTAGCGTCTTATCTCTTGCAATAACACTTGATTGTAGAAAATGTATAGCTATATTTCTAACAGGAATAAAAACACGTAAAACATTAAATTGATGTTTTACGTGTATTGAATTGACTTTATATCACAACTCCTCGAACTTAAAAGTAACGATTTCAGCATTACCAGAATAATCAATGAGTTCTACATCCACATAAACCACACCCTTCACTGTTTCAGATACTTTTATCGTCCCTAAACAACTCACTTTTTACACTGCAAACAATCGCTCCGTTGATTATCACAAAAAACAGTAACACAAGACTTATTGCCGATGACATCACTAATCATTACTGCAATATGTGAATTCACAACTGTTAGAGAATCTTCATCAATATAAGGTAAAATTTGATGTTTTAAACCATCATGAAGATATATTCCATGGGTTTTTTTGCAAATTTCTTCATGAAATTTTCAATTCGTACCTGTTTTTCGGCATCTATTGTTTTTTGCATTATATCCTGCGCTTTTCTCACTATACGTATTCTTTCCTGCAATACATTTTTTGTTGGTTGATTTAAAATCATTTTAATTCCTTTTCCCCAACACTTAAAGCCACGTTTATATGAATTGCCCTGATAATATTTTTCATGATTATCATTACAAATATCATTTATTGTAAGTATACCTGCACCTATCAGAGGTGATAAAACAAAAACACCGTCTACTCTAGCAGCTATATTCAAAGCTACTTTTGGAGAATAAGATTCATGATCATGTTTAACTTCAGTAATTATAGTAAAAGGAACGCCAAGTTTTTTACACATAATTGCAATAACACCTCCATAGGCATTAGAGTTCTCTAAGCGTGTTAGGAGATGGCGATTATACATCATTCTGCTAATATTAGACTTGTAAGTTTCCCCCGCAACTTTAGGAGCATTTTCATCATATGCAGATATATATTCATCATAACTTTTTTGATCAAAAAACGATTCATACTGAAAAAGAAAGCCACTAATAACTGCATCAACAACATTTTTTTTAATCATTTTCATAGCATCTGTTGCTTTATCGGCAAACACAAACTCATGTTTACTAAATTGCTTTTGCTTGGATGCTTTTTTTGCGGCTTCTAGATTTTTTGCCGCATCATCGATAATTAGAATTTTCATTTTTTGCCTCCTAGTAAATTGAATAAAAATTAAATACTAAAAAGTCTATCATCCTCTTTAGTGAACTGGTTATGATTAGAAAACACCTTCTTACTTTCCTTTTCTTATCTTTTTATCCATATTTTCCTCCTTTCCTATTTTTTCTCATTAGATACTTCTTGAGGTAATTTTCCATACGCCGCCGCAGCAAACCCATCCATATAATCACTTCTAATTGGATAAATGTATTTTACAGGACGAGCATCTATGTTATTTTCAGAAACGAATTCATTATAATAAGTTTCAGAAAATTGTATTTCATCATAACACCGAAAATCATATGATAAAGAGTAAATTTCTTTAAGTCTACTCCTTTTAAATGAAAAAAATCTTATAATTTTTTGTCTACTAGGAAGATGACCGTATTCAAGAGTCGCAACAATAAACTCTGTTTCTTTTAATTCTTCTTTTGTCATTTCCCTTTTCAAAATTTCCATTATTTTTGCATTTGTAAGAATCATAATTTCCTCCTAATTTTGTTAATGAACTAATATATTCAATAAAACCAATTTTACTGAACATATAAAAATATAACGAAATATTTATTTTGTCTACTACTTTTTACAAAAAATACTTAAATACCTCTTATTTATTGACATTTTTTGATATTTTGTATATATTGTATATACAAAAGTAATAAAATATTTTATAACATTATGGATCAAACATTAAAAAACGTTCTCTTGAATATTGGACTAACGGAACAAGAAATTGAAATATATACTATTGCTTTGGAACATGGAGAAATGAGTATTAGTAAATTTGCTACAAAGACCAATATAAATCGTCCAAATTTATATAAAATCATGGAAAGACTTGAAAACAAAAATATCGGTAGTTTTTCTCATAAAAATAAATACAAAAGAAGATTTTCGGTCAAATCACCAAGTGTTATCGCTGAATTATTACATAAACAAGTTGCAAAAAACACATCTCTAGAAAAAGATTTCAAAAAAATGATGCCTGAATTAATGATGCTTTTTAAACAAGGATCTTCTCCAACACGTATCAGAACCTTATTTGGACGTAAGGAATTTTTAGAAACATTTGATATCATTCTTAATGAAGGTGTAAAAGAAATTTATTTTTGCGGTTCGTTTCAAGATTTTGTAACTTTTACTTCATGGGAGAAACAACAAGAATTTGTCATAAAAAGAAAGGAGAAAAAAATAAAAGCATTTGGCTTAATTTTTACAGATAAAGATGCAAAACAAATTAAAGATGGTGCAAAACAACAATTACGAGAAGTGCGTTATTTGGATAAAAAATATTTTTTTACGACATCCTTTCAAGTGTTTGGAAATAAAGTAATTATTTGGCAACCAAAAACGCCGATGGCTATTTTAATTGAAGATGAAAATATCGCAAAAATGATGTTACAAATTTTTAAAAATCTATGGGATACTAAATCGCAATAAAAACTTTAAAATATTGTATAATCTCTTTGTCCAAGTTCATGACTAATATGCTTCCAATCATTAACGGATAATTCTTGTGCTCTTACGCTACTAGCAAATCCTTGTGCAATAAGCATTTTTTCTATTTCTTTTTTATCTATTTGCAATCCATTTGCCAAATTATTTGCAAGAGTCTTCCTCTTAGCACTAAAACCAATTTTCACAATCCTAAAAAAATCTTTGACTTCTTCAATTTTTAATTCTTCATTTTTAATTCTTAATTTTATAATAGCGCTATCCACCTGTGGCACAGGCTCAAAATCCTCTTTTGATACAGTAAATAAATATTCAACATCTGCATAATACTGAGCGGACACTGCCAAAACACTCATTGCACCAGGCTCGGCTGTAAGACGCTCCGCTACTTCTTTTTGTACCATCAAAATTATTTCACTAGGTTTTTGTGAAAGTTCTAAAAACAATCTGATAATAGGTGCTGTAATATAGTACGGTATATTTGCTACTACTTTATATTTCCCATCTGACATTTCAGTAGAAATTAACTCCTCAACATTCATATGTAAAATATCTCCTTTGATAATATCCACATTATCCATATCAACAAATTTCTCCTCCAAAACAGGAATGAGCCTATCATCCAATTCAACAGCAATAACTTTTTTAGCACTGTGAGCCAAGGCTTCAGTAAGCACTCCCTTACCGGGACCTACCTCCAAAACAACCCAACCCTCAACCTGAGACTCTTCAATTATACGATTTATCACATCACCATTTTTCAAAAAATTCTGCCCAAGCGATTTCTTATGTTTAAATTTTTTACTCATTGTCATTCTCACGTAGGCGGGAATCTTTCAAAAAAATTCAAACCTACTTTAATATTACTAAACCTATTTTAAATATACTCTCAGTGTAACAAAAATATCATGTAGTGGACAGGCATGCTTGTCTGCCATGCAAGGCATAGATAGGCCTGTCCACTACACAAAAACAACATAATAATTATATTATTTTCAACTTGATTCTTTTCATGATAATATACTAGTATAATCGTTATTACAACAATTCAAACAAAAGGAGGTAATGCCTATGATTAGCATAAAAATTTCCGTATAATTGGCGCTATCATGGTATGTTGCTTGTTGATATATAAATATCAGCATAGGATACAAAATCAGGTTCACATAACGCACCCTGATTTCCTGTTACGAGGAATTGCCACTGTTCCCTCACAAGTGACCAGACCAAGCTGACCCCACGAGGAGGAGAATACGGCTCCGACCCAGCGGGTAAACAGTGGAAAGACAAAAGTCTTTGGCACGTGAGAGTGCCCAGGGAAAGAGACATTGGATCTCATCTCACAATTATGAGAATGGTACACTGGTATCATTCTCTATTTTCTAACATAACAATGAATTCTACCAGGCCTTAACAAATTCACTTATCTAAAATTGCTATACAAGACAATATTTTCAAAAAATTATTATTCAAAATGAAAAGCCACTAGCAAGCTTTTAGCTTCATGCTTTAAATTGCATGTGAAGGTAATATTTTTTACAATCGTTCGCTCATCGCTACTAGATTACTTCAACTAGTGACTAGCAAAAATCTTGTGCTCTTGCACGCGAGTAGTTTTTGCCAGTAGCTACTCAGATTAAACTCAGCCTAGCAAATTTATCTCCAAAACGCAACTCAACAATAAAATAGCAACCAGGTCGCTAGGCTTAACGACCTGGTTGCTACACAAAAATACTATTTTCAGCTTGTTCCTTCAACTCCCTCATGATAATATATTAATATAATTGCCACTATAAATAATAATATGGACAAAACTAAACTTATATTAATAACAATTGTAATATTGTTGATAATCGTCGGAGTATTTTTAATATATAAACCAAATAATCATAATATTTCAGAAGTTGATAATTCAAATAGCCAATCCGTTGCTAAAACAGAACAAACTCAAGAATTACCTCAAAATTCAGAAGTGGAAAAAGAACAAGTTGATAAGCAATCATTGGATCAGAAATCCAGTGATTGCACCCCTGCTGTTGGACATGACGCTGGGACAATAAAACATGGTGACACAACTTATAACATTGTAGCCATAAATTCACAAGAATGGCTTAAAGAAAATCTCAACATCGGTACAATGGCAGATCCTTCCGACAATAATAAAATAGAAAAATGGTGTTATCAAGACAATGAAACAAACTGTGCAGTTGGCGGAGCACTTTATAGCAAAGATGAAGCTATGCAATATAGTGATAAAGAAGGTGCGCAAGGCATTTGCCCATCAGGTTGGCACATCCCAACTGACAATGACTGGAAAAATCTTGAAGCATCTCTTTGTATGGCGCAAGAAGACATAGATAATCAAGGTTGGCGTGGTGAAGACCAGGGCACACAAATCAAAATTGGCGGCACAAGTGGCTTCGATGCTATGTTAGCAGGATATCGCGCTGATACTGGAAAATACTATTATCGCGATTCTTTGGCTAGATTTTTGTCATCTACACAAGAAGATGGTTATCCACTTGGTCGTGACTTAAGATCAAATAAAACAGGCATCTTCCGTGGAGCAAATACAAGTATCTCTGGATATTCTGTGCGTTGCATCAAAGATTAGTTTTTGTTCTTCAAAAATTAAAATACCATTGAACATACCATGGTATGTTCAATGGTATGTTCATCGATAATTCTTTAGTATTTAATCCTTTCCTCTTTTTCCTCCCATTCTTTGAAAACCTTTTTTGCTTCGGTGTGTAGTAATTGCTCCATTTTTAGTTTTCTTTTTTCTTTTGGCAGATCTAATTCTTCGTAAATAAATTTATCATCAAAACCAATTTCAGCTGCATCTTCTTTTGTGTTCGCATAGTAAATTTTGTCTAGTCTTGCCCAGTAAATTGCTCCCAGACACATCAGGCATGGCTCACAACTTGTATATATTTCACAACCACTCAAATCAAAAGTTCCCAAACTTTTACAGGCATTTCTAATAGCGGTCACTTCAGCGTGCATTGTTGGGTCATTCTCAGATGTTACTTTGTTATTGCCTTCAGCTATTACTTCATCACCACGCACCACCACAGCACCAAATGGACCACCCTCATCATTTGTCATACCTAAACGTGACAATTCAATCGCTCTTTGCATAAATTTTTCTTTCATACTTTTTATATTATTTTTTATGAAGTTTATATTAACACTAAATAAATTATACCATAGCAAACTAAACCGAAAGTCAAGTTTATGAAAAGTTTGATAATTCCAAAAGTCTATTTACATTTTAAGCAAAAAATATGTTCAAAAGATAACCAATAAAGATAATTCCCACCGTCACAACTCCAAAAAATATTGCTAAAAGTTGCCATTTTAATACTTTTTTCAAAATCATTGCCTCTGGCAATGATAGTCCTACAATCGCCATCATAAATGCTAGCGCAGTACCAATTGGTACACCTTTTGCGACCAGTGCCTCTATAACAGGTATTGCACCACTGGCGTTTGCGTACATTGGCACAGCTAAGATTACTGAAAGTGGCACACCCCAAACTCCCGCACTTTCTAAAAATTTACCAAAAAATTCATCTGGCACAAACCCATGAATCATTGCTCCTACCGCAACCCCAAATACTACATACCAACCTATTTTTTTGATTATGCCAAAAGCTTCTTTTGAAAGTTGTGGAAAAACTTTTTTGAGTGGCTCTTTTTTCAGTTCTCCATTTGCCTTTTTTTGAGCATGTACTTTCCACACAAAATCTTCTACATATTTCTCCATATTCAATTTACCCAACACAAATCCACCTACCATACCAATAGCAATACCCGCAATAACATATACCACCATCACTTGCCATCCAAAACTCCCTATCATGAGTGCAAGTGCTACCTCATTTATAAGCGGTGAGGTAATCATAAATGCAAAAGTAACTCCCAAAGGAATACGAGCCTCCAAAAATCCTATAAAAAGTGGGATTGAAGAGCAAGAACAAAAAGGCGTAATGGAACCAAAAACACTGGCAAAAAAATAATCAATTCCATAAAGCTTATTTTTTACCAAAAAATCTCTTAATTTTTCAACTGGAAAATAATATTGCAATATGCTCATTAAATGAGTAATGATAATAAGCAATACAAATATTTTTGATGTATCATAAATAAAAAATTGTACTGCATTACCCAATTGCATACCCTGTTCAATACCCAAAAGTACAAAAGTAACCCAATTTGCAAATGCTTCCAGTGGATAAAATATGTCCATAATTGTTTTAAATAATTATTTTTTATTTACAATAATTTCTTCTAATTCTTTATGTTCAGGCACTGCACCTGCAAAGATAACTTCATCATCAATAACCAACACCGGACTACTCATCACACCCAACTCTACAATGCGAGAAATATCAGTAACATATTCTACATCTGCATCAATGTGATTTTCTTCTATAATACGATTTACTGTATCAAACAAATTTTTGCATGATGGACACCCTGAACCCAAAACTTCTATTTTCATATATTTTTAGTTAAAAAATTATTTAGTAAATTAATATATTGATTCATATTTTTTTTGTTTGTAGTATATAATATTTTTCTTCCTTCCCTACGAGATTTTATCAATCCAAATTCTTTTAAAACTCTTAAATGATGTGAGGCCAAATTTTGTGATAATCCGATTGACTCATGAATATCACAAACACATTTTTCCCCATCTCTAAGTAAACACAAAATATGCAAACGATTTTTTTCACTAATAACATCTAAAAAATTATCGATATTATCAAAATCTTTTTTTAACATTTTAGAAGAGTGACAACATGTCATATCTTTTGTCATAATAAAAATAACATATCAATTTATATTGATATGTTATCACATTGAATATATCACGTCAATGATAAACCTCGTCTATTTACTTTTAATTTGTTATAATATGATATATTACATAAAAAAATGAAAATGAATCTATCAAAACATCCTATATTTACACATACCACAAAAAAGCATGCTCTTAAGAAATTTATTCTTATTTTATCAGTCTTCTTGTTATATTTTTTATTTATTACTTATAAATATGGTATAGAGCAAGGTTTTTTTGTCTCTTTGATGACTTGGTCTTTTTTTGTGCTTTGTACGCCAATTGCCGACGCCGGATTTTTAATTGATTTCCCCATACGACTCATCACAAATATGCGCATGTATCTATCAGAAATTATCGTATGGATTATTGCTATTGGTTTAAATACTTACGCATATTTCTTTACGCCTGTAATATATGAAAAAACTCCATTATTATCACTTTTCAAACATATACTGAACGAACCATTTCCATTTTGGATTATTATTATTTTATCTTTTATGGGCACATTTTTATCAATCACATTTGGAGATGAACTCTTGGATAAAACACACCATCATGAAAGAAAAAAATACCATACACATAAAAATAAACATCGCGCAATTTTAATGATATTCCTTTTTGCTATAACATTTGTTCTCTATACTTTTTTACTAAAGCAGTTAGGATTAGATATTCCGCTATCTTTATAAAAATAATATTTGACATAGGCACATGAGCAAGGTCCAGCCTTCGGATTCCGAAGGCTGGACCTTATAAGTCTTTTGTACTCTATACTAAGGAATAATTTCTTCCATCTTTACATTAATTACCCCTGCTCCCAGTGGTGCAATTTTTTGAAATGCAACCTTATCCAAATCAATGATGCGTCCCGGCACAAATGGACCTCTATCATTTATTTGAACTATTACAGATTTTCCATTTGCTTTATTTGTAACTTTTACATAAGAGCCCTTTGGCAACCATGGATTTGCAGCACTAAGTGTTCCTGTGTGTGAATACCAAGAACATGCTCCTTTGTGTTTTTTCCCCAATTTTACTTTTGTACCCTTTACAGTTATTTCATCTACCGGTTCTTTTATGATTTCTTCCCTATCAACATTTCTATCAACTTCCTTACCATTGTGATATGCAACTTTATATATTATCTTTCTTTGCCCAACTTTCCCTTTTTGTTTTAATTTGCTTTTAAGAAAACTCATATCACCATCCTCCTCTACTATCTTTTTGAATGGAATCTTTTTTGTAACTGTTTCTTCTTTGAATTCTACTTTTATTACTTCCGCCATTAAATTATTCTTTACAACAGTGTCAGCAACCGGTACCACGATATCATTATCATCAAACTCTACATTATTTCTAGCCAAAATTTCTCCAATTTTTTCGCCATAAGTATCAAACTTTTTTTCTTCATTATCAACCTTAACTGTCAAAGTCTTATTGCGAGTTATAGTTATGATATCATTTGCAAAAACTTGCACATCTTTACTAGGGAAAATTCTATCTTTTTCTTTCAATTCTATGCCAGCATTTATCAATACATCCTCTACACTTTTTGCATCCACATCTTTTATAATCCGCTCAAACCCATCATCGTTTACCACAATTTGCTCTATCTTTTCACTTCGTACAAACTCATGTTTCCCTTTTCCCACAAAAAACCAAATAAGTACAAAAACCAGAATTGCAATAATCCCCACACGAAAATATTTTTTGATTTTTTTTCTCCTTATTCTTTTGTGCATCTCTAATTGCAACATATGCAACTAGGTTGCTAGACTTAGCGACCTGGTTGCTATAATAATTTAACTTTATATCACTAAGCTTTTTAAAATATACTCTCAGTGTACCAAAAATACCTGTTAAGTCCATTGTATCCAATAATGGAATGAACATATCTATCTACTACACAAATAATATTTTTATTAGACAAACACTTTACAAACTTCTTTATCAATAAAATGCCTATAAGATACCTTTGCTAAATACAACAATATTTTTATTCATTATTTAAATAAATCTATGTACTGTTAGTTACCTGTGATAATGTCATACCTAGTGTTCAATAGAAATGTCATACTTGTCAGTAATATGATATTATCTTGAGTTAATTAATTAACTCAAGACAATAATGGAAAGCATAATAACAATGACT
>JALVPE010000014.1 GCA_027031945.1 Candidatus Moraniibacteriota bacterium | reverse complement strand
ATAATGTTCTGATTTTTTACCAGTGTTAAAAAATGATACTGGGCGAAAATACCCCATTACTCGTGTCCACACTTCGCAGCGTGTTCGTTCCCCCTCGTTCATTTGGATCTTTTGTGATGCCATATGTTTGTTTTTACTTAATTAATTATTTTTTTCTTCGCCTGTCGTAGCTTTATGCGTAGGCAGGTTTGTCATTCTAGACTTAATTTCAAAACCTTTTGTTTAGATTCTGAAACAAATCCAGAATGACATTTAATTGCCAATGTGGTTTATTTTTCAGCTTCTGTACTTTCATATCTTCTACGAAATTCACTGTCACAACAACTTTCATTTTTAATGCCTATCTCAGCGTCACATTTTGGACAAAAATCATACTCTCCTGCTAGATATCCATGTTTTGGACAAATTGAAAATGTTGGCGTAATGGTGATATAAGGTAATTTGTAATTGGTCAAAATCTTTTTTACTAGATTTGCACAAGACTCTCCCGAGCTAATTTTCTCACTCATATATCCATGAAGAACTGTTCCTCCTGTATACATTGATTGTAATTCTTCTTGTAAGTCTAATGCTTCAAAAATATCATCAGTATAACCTACAGGTAATTGAGTAGAGTTTGTATAATAAGGAGCTTCTTCTGTTCCTGCTTGTATGATATCCTCATATTGTTTTTTGTCTTCTTTAGCAAATCTATAAGTCGTTCCTTCTCCTGGAGTAGCTTCTAGATTGTATAGATTACCCGTTTCTTCTTGAAATTCTGACATCTTTTCTCTTATAAATCTCATAGTTTCTTTTGCAAATTCCTGTCCAAATTCCGTTGTGATATTTTCTTTATCTTGTGTAAAATTTCTTATTGCTTCATTCACGCCATTTATGCCAATTGTGGAAAAATGACTGTCTAGCTTACCTAAATATCGTTTTGTATAAGGAAACAATCCTCTTTCCATCCATTTTTCTATCACTGTCCTTTTTATCTCCAAAGAAGCCTTTGCTAATTCCATCAATTTTTCAATTCTTGCAAAATAAGCCTTTTTATTTCCTTGACATGTTTTACCAATTCTTGCCATGTTTATAGTTACAACTCCTATTGAGCCTGTCATTTCTGCCGAACCAAACAAACCTCCACCACGCTTTCTTAATTCCTTTAAATCTAACTGTAATCTACAACACATTGATCGCACATCTCCAGGATTTAAATCAGAATTAATGAAGTTTTGAAAATATGGCGTACCATATTTTGCTGTCATTTCAAATAATGGTAATACTTTAGGATCATTCCAATCAAAATCTTTGGTTATATTGTAAGTAGGGATTGGAAATGTAAAAGTTCGTCCCTTAGAATCCCCTGCCATCATCACTTCTATAAAAGCACGATTTATAATGTCCATTTCTTTTTCTAACTCTCCATAAGTATGACTAAAAGGCTTCCCCCCTAAAAGCAAAGTTTTATCTTTTAAATCATCCGGACAAACCCAGTCAAGAGTAATATTCGTAAAAGGTGTTTGTGTTCCCCATCTTGAAGGAATATTTAAATTAAAAACAAAAGACTGAATGTTTTGATATACATATTTATACAATGTATCGTTTATATAAGTTTCTTTATCTTCTTCAGATGCAAATTCCATATTATATTTTTTAATTGCATCACGAATTTCTATTTCTTTTTTCTTTACAAATGGCGCTAAATAAGTATCAAAACTGGAAAAAGCCTGTGCCCCTGCCCATTCATTTTGTAATGTACCTAAAAAGTTAACCATTTGAGAAACCGCACTGGATAAATGTTTTGGTGGATTTGATTCTACTTTATTTGATACTCCATTAAAACCTTCTTCAAGAAGTGCTCTAAGACTCCAGCCGGCACAATATCCACTAAACATGTCTAAATCATGTATGTGTATATCTGCATTACGGTGCGCTTCTCCAATTGCCCTTGGATAAATGTGTGAAAGCCAATAATTTGCCGTTACTTTTCCTGCTGTATTTAAAATCATACCACCCAAAGAATATCCTTGATTAGAATTTGCATTTACACGCCAATCTAATTGATCCAAATATTCGCTCATTGTTTTTTCTACATCTACCATTACGTTTTTGTCTTCCCTGGCTTCAGAACGCTTTTGTCTATATAAAATATAGTTTTTTGCAACTTTAGGGTAGTTGTTCTTTATTAAAGACTCTTCCACGACATCTTGTACTTCTTCTACGCTAGGTATTTCATCAGTAAATCTTTTGGTTAACTCTTTTTCTACATCTTTTGCTATTTTCTTAGATTCTAATTTTTTTGTGGGAGCTGTTGCTAGACCTGCTTTTTTTATAGCATTTTCTATTTTTTTTATATCAAAATCAACAATTGTTCCATTTCTTTTTTTAATTTTGTGTATAGCCATATTTATTTCGTAAAATTACTACCAATGTTTTTAAAATATTAATTTTTTTTAATTTAAAAACAATATTTTAGTGAAAAAAGAAAAAGTAAGAAATTTTTTTGATTCTTACCCCTCACTAATTTATAGTATAGACTGCTTTTGAATATTGTGCAATATCATTATATCCACATATTACTTATACACACTATATATTGTGGTTTTTGAGAAGTGAATACCACAATTAGATATTTTAAAAGAATGTATATTATAATAGTCGAGAAATTAAATCAACTTATTTTTTAAAATATCATTTACTAATATAGTGTACAAATTACACTAAAGGTTGAAATAAATAGAAAATATTTAAAAAATAATATTGTGCGACATTAATGTTCCACGTAGAACACTATAATAACAAATTTTGATGAAAAAACAGATTAAAAGTCGCATAATTGTTCCACGTGGAACAATATATTGTAAATAAAGATGTCTTTTTATTTAAATCGATTAAAAATGTTCCACATGGAACACTGAAATAATAAAAATTACATCAATCCATTAAGATAATACGATAATGTTCCACGTGGAACATTAAAATAATAGATTTTGCTATAAGAGGGTTTAAAAGTTATGTGATTGTTCCACGTGGAACAATCAAACCTGATTAAATAATTGAAATTTTAATAAAATTATATGATAATGTTCCACGTGGAACATGTAAATAATAAATTTTAATATTACATAATACAAATATTGTATAATTGTTCCACGTGGAACATTAGAACAATGAATTGCTATAAATAAACAGATCAAAAGTCACATAATTGTTCCACGTGGAACAATATATTGTAAATAAAGATGTCTTTTTATTTAAATCGATTAAAAATGTTCCACATGGAACACTGAGACAATGAATTTCGATAAAAAATAAATTGAAAATCACATAATTGTTCCACGTGGAACAATATTATTAAAAAGGGTATTATAAAGAAAAAGTAACAGGCGATAGTGATTTATAAGTAATTAAAATTACTTGACAAAATATATATATTGTGGTATAATACGAGTGCATCGCATAGTGCCTATAAGATTTTTAAATTAAAAAATCTTCTGTAGTGTTGTAAAAAGGAGGATAACATGCTATATTTATATAGTTTTGAAGAATTTATTATGATGAATTTTCTCCTTGTAGTTCAATGGATAGAACAAATCCCTCCTAAGGATTAGATGCAGGTTCAATTCCTGCCAAGGAGACAAAATAATTTGAAGTTATTTTTCAGTGTATATTTAATGTAAAAATATGAGCGAAAGAATGCGAAAAATAAATTCCGTTATAAAACGAGAATCATCAAAGTTAATTACAAAAAATATTGATTTTAAATCCAATGTTTTTGTAACGATTTCAAGGGTTGACACAACAAATGACTTGCGATATACTCGTATATTCGTTCGAGTATTTCCATGTGCAGATATTAATTATGCAATGAAAACACTTGAATATGAACAAAGTGCCATACAAAAAGCATTGCATAAAAAACTTCATTTAAGAATTTTGCCAAAAATATCATTTATACATGATAAAACTGGTGATGATGTTGATGAATTGGAACGATTATTGCAGAAATAAATTTGTATGGCATATGCTAAAATTATAAAAGGTATTCATATATTAGCTATATGTCACATAGACGGCAATTTCTAAAAGAATTTAATACACTTCATTACATTTTGCAAAGTGCAAAAAACATTTTCATTATTGGACATTCAAATCCTGACCCTGATGCAGTGGGTAGTGTAGTTGCGTTTTCTCAATTTATACAAAAATACTTTACAGCAAAGGTAACTATTGGATGCTATGATCCGTTTCCTGAACAACTTAAACAAATTATGTCAGAAAATGAGTTTCGTAATCCTACAGATTTAGATCTAAAACAATTTGATGTTGTTATTGGCTGTGATAGTGTTGATAGAGGCTTTAATCGTGTTATTAAAGATGTTTCAAAGTCTTGTGTTACGGTAGTGATTGATCATCATCATGATACTATAACCAAAGCAGATCTTTTTATGAATGATGCAAATTATTCGTCAACATGTGAAATTCTTTATAATTTTTTTGTTTTTACACACAAAGAAATAAACAAAAAAATAGCCACAGCTTTGTTAGCTGGTATAATGTTTGATACAGGAGCATTTAGACATGCAAATACTTCGTCAGAAACCTTAACAACAGCGGCAAATCTTATAAAGCATGGCGCATCTATATCAAAAATTAATTTAGCATTATTTTCTAATAATAATGTAGAAACACTAAATTTGTGGGGTAGAGCACTAGAGCAAGTACGTTTCTTCAAGGATGTAGGATTTGCAGTCGCCGTTATTACTAAAGAAGATGGCGTGGTAAAATCTGGAGAAATATCCAATATTGCTTCAATGCTGTCCACAGTGCCTAGTATAAAAATTGCTATGGTTATTTATCAAGCTGATGCTAATCGTATAAAGGGAAGTCTTAGAACAGAAAAACATAATAATATAGATGTATCAGCAATTGCACATACACTTGGTGGTGGTGGACATAAACTTGCTAGCGGTTTTTCAATACCTGGTCGTATTATAAAAACAGATGACGGAGGTTGGAAGATACAATAAATAATAACACTATTTTTATATATTTATTTTTTTGTAAATTTTTATTTATTCGATAGAGGAGATTACTATAAGAAAATTTTATAATTGGATATACAAGAATTCATTTGTTAATACGCGTTGACGTAAATTAAAAATTTTGATACTCTGAAAATTGTATTGGTCGCGTGGCCGAGTGGTTAGGCAAGGGTCTGCAAAACCCTGTACGCCGGTTCAATTCCGGCCGCGACCTCAAAGTTGTGGTATAATGTTTTTAGTGATATGCCCGGGTGGTGGAATTGGTAGACACGAGGGACTTAAAATCCCTTGGATGAATAATCCGTGCGAGTTCAAGTCTCGCCTCGGGCACAGGAGAAAAAAATAAAAAGATAGAAATAAAAATACTTTATATAAAAGTATTTTTATTTTACACAAATGTTCATTAACATAAATTTGAGTAGAGGAGGGACAATGAATATCAAATTAACAAAGTGGTTGAGAGATGCAGAAATTAGTATTGATAAGATTATTAAAATATTACAAGACAACAAACCTCTCAGAAGCATGGAGGTGTTTCACAAATTAAAAGAAATAGATGTGAGTGTAGATTATAAATTTGCACAATTTTCTAAGCTTTTGTGTGGTGTGTTGCCACAGGAGGGAATTATAAAAATAATATCTACACAAAATGGGCAATTTTATACATTTAATGAATGTGAAAAATAAGCCACAAGAGGGAGAATTTAATGAATACTGTAATAGGATTTGTTTTGAATTTATGTACAATTATAGGTGCAATAGTATTGTTAAGTATAGTTTTTGTTCCAATAAGCTACCTTTTGTATCGTTATATTACCTCCGTGAAATGTCCCGAATGTGGACATAATAAGTTTTGGATAATGGTGGGAGGTCCTCCGAAATGTAAGAAATGTGGATGGAGAAATACTCAAAAATGGCGAGAAGAAAATCCAAATACTCAGATTAAGGGCAAGTGGTGGAATGCCGATTGGGAATAAACAAAAAACACTATTTTCAAAAATGAAAATAGTGTTTTTCTTTTTTCTCTTTTATCCAACTACATAAGCAATTAGGTTTCTTCGTCCAAATGCAAATGCCTCGGTTTTTGTTTCCATGTAAATATCAAAGTGATTTCCTTTTATTGCTCCACCACGATCTTCACATACATAGTCACCCATTCCCTCAATGTGAATTTTGGTACCAAATTTATAATTAGGAGGGCATGCAAGAGTATGATTTTTCTTTACTAACTTACCACTTGCAGTAATCCCATCACTCTTACCACACTCATCAGCTGAAGCTGTATAAGCTGAGGCATTAATTATAAATTTTTTTGGAGCTGGTTTTGTATATTGTGCTTTTGTATAAGCACCATTTACAATACCACAAACAATACCTCCATTTTCAATATTGATATAATTGTTTTTATTTTTAATAGTATTTGTAGTGTTATTTGTTGCGTTTACTGCAGTTACTGCAAAAATGCTTATAATTGCTATAAATACAATGTATCTCATTAATGAGAATAAATTTTTAGCATGCCTACAATACTTCACAAAAGCTTTTCTTGTAGTTAGCATGGCTGACACTACACAAAAGTGTCTTTTCAGGTCAACATGCTACTATAGCATATATTTACTATTTTGTCAATAGCAAAATGGCTCTATAGAGTAGCTAGTAGAATACATAATAGGATTATCTATAAGATAATAATAAAGGAATTTTTAAAAGAATTTGATAAAAAATATTGCAAAAGAAGGGTTTTTGAGAAATGTTTTGTA
>JALVPE010000013.1 GCA_027031945.1 Candidatus Moraniibacteriota bacterium | reverse complement strand
AAATAACAACAAACAATACAGTTCTCAATACTACCGCAACATCTCTAAATCAATTACAAACACTAACAAAACAACAATTCTCTCAAACAAATGAGAAATTAAACAAAACACAAGATGATGTATTGACCTTACAAGCAGATGCAAATGAATTAGCAACACAAACTATTCCACAAATACAGGAAGATATAACAAATTTACAAAGTTCCTTATCAATATTAACTAATATTGATACTAGAGTTCTAGTATTGAATGTAGATAGAATTATATTTGCAAGTGAAGATGGAACACTTCAACAATCGGTAGCACAAAGAGATGATAAAGGAAATATATTAAAAGATGAAGATGGTAATGTGATAGAGGATATAAATGATGTAGCAACTCTAACTCTAAATGGATTGTTGAATACAAAAAAGATTGTAACGGAAGAATTAGAAACGAATACACTTACAATTAACGATGATATAACAGTAGAAGACGATAATGGAGATAGTGTAAATGCTTCTTCTGTGGGTTCATCTATAATAATTGCTGGAGAGGCGACTGCTATTATAAAAACAACCGCTATTAATGTTAATAGTAAGATATTTACAACTGTACGTGATGAGAATGCAATTGATACAACTTTAACAATAACAGAGGTTGGTGATGGTTATTGTGTAGTTAGTGTTCCAACAATATTAGCAAATGATTTAACATTCGATTGGTTTATAATTAACTAGTTGATGTGATAATTTAAAAAACAGGTATAATGCAGGGTTACCTGTTTTTTAAATGTTTTTACACAAGAGTGTGTTTGAGAGAATAATGAGTGATTAATTTTTTAAATCGGAAATTTATATTAGAAAAATATATGAATCTTAAAATAGAATCTAGGCAAATATATCAATACATATATTAGTAGATTGATTATTGAATGTTAATAATTACTTTAATTTAAAAGATAAGATGTTTTGAGTCGTTGAAATAATTGCCGTATTGGTCTGTTCTGATACAACTATTGAAGTGGCTTTGTGAAAATCTGTATGTGTGTATTTAGTTATTTTTTTTCCGGTTGATTTTTCAGTTTTAAAGAGTGTATTATGTTCTTTATCCAAAATCCACATGAATTTTGTATCTTCAGTTGTGTAAACATTGGATACCTTTTGTATGGATGAATCTTGTGAAAAAGGTATTTTTTTACCTTGGTGTAGTTTTATTATTTTAGCATCTTGTGTTAGATAAATGTCATCATCAATTGCCATTGTTGAATTCTGGGATATAGCAATGTCTTCTTTTAGCCAATTTTTTCCGGCATCAAATCCATTTTCTATTCTTGCATGGCGCTTAATCATTTTTTTATTCAGAATATATAGATACGTCATATATGTATTTAAGCCAATTATTTCAGAGTGATTAAATGAAGGAATATTTTTTTGTTCTTCGAATTTTTTTGTAATCGGACTAAATGAGTACAATTTGTTTTTTGTTGTTAAGATAAAAATAAGATCAAGATCATTCATTGGTGTACCAAATGCTATTTCTCCAGAATCTGTTGGCAATACAAAACTTTCTTGTTTATTATTAGTAAGTAATACAATGCTATTTTTTGTGATTCCAGTGAGTCTATTATTTAGTAGTATTGTTGAAATAATAGAAGGTTTGGCTAGTAGTGTTACGGGATTTTCTATGTTGTCTTGTTTAAAGTTTTGTGAAGTATCAGGTGTTTCTTTCGTTTCTTCTATTGATTGTTGTATATTTTTATTATTGGTATGCACTATATTTTTTGGTTTTTTTTGTGAAATTTTTGCGAAAATCAATGGAACTGCTATGATAAAAATTAATATACCAATAGCAGTTAATTTTGTTTGTGTATCCATATTGTGCCATAATTTGACAATGTGGTGTATATTTGGCAAAAATAAATGTTTTTGTTTCGTATTTTTATTTCGTTCTTTTTTTGTGTTCTTTTTTTGTATATTTTTAAAATGTGTTGTATCTTTTGCATAATAATGAGATGTTTTTTTTGCAATTATATATGTAAATGAATGCAATAGTGGTATAATTTGTTTTATTTTATGTAAAACTGTTTGGAAAAAATCAGTACGGTTATTTTCTTGGAAAGAATTTTCCGATGTATTGTCATTGAATAATGCAGAATCAGGAATATCATCAAATTTTTCAGTATCATCAGGAGCACTTATATCTTGGTTTTGTGTTGATATGGAAATCTTTTTAGGCAAATTAAAAAATTTTTTTGAGAAAACATGCCATTTTGTTGACGCGATTTCTTTGACATCATCAAATATATTTAATAATTTTTCCTGTGTTGATTCAATGATTGTTTGTTCGTATATTGATTTATCATCGCCTTGGATGTGAATATGTCCTGTACGAGGATCTATATACTCAGAAGGCTGTTCGTTTGCTTGTTCTGATTCGGTATCATCTATATTTTTTGATATCGGCTCAGACTGTTCTTTAAAAGTATCAGCGCTAAACACATTAGAAGGAATTTCTTTAATTGGTTTTGGTTGTTGGTAAGAATGTTCTTTTTTGTAAACGTCGATAACCGTTGTTGTTGCCAGAGAGCATTCATTTGTAAGAACTGTTTCGATAAATTGAATAAAATTGTCTTGACCAAAATTGATAGCATTTTTTTGTAATTCGTCAAGTGATACAAGATCTAAGAGTTCTTGTGATGTGATGATTATTTTATCATTTGAATGTATTTCTCCACTGGAGATGTCAACAAATGTTTTGAGAGGCTGTTCGACTGCTTCTTCGTGTGCAAGTCCTTCACTTATATTTATCAAAGTATTGTCTCGTAAAAGTAAAATATAAGCATTGCCTGTAACACTAAAATGCATGTTTGCATCATTGATAACACAAACAGCACCATCAATTTTACCGAGCCACTCAACATTGCCGATATTAGCGATTTCTTCCAATGTTCTATTTATATGGTGAAGTGTTAACTCAAATTTGTCTTCAGCATTTTTCTGAATTGGAGAGAAGTATTTTTTTTTAATTTCTGATGCTAAAAAATTTACGATATTTTCCGATGTCTCTGTATTATCACGCACAATAAAAAAACCAAGAATATTTCCCAAATCCTTTTGTGTAAAGTTTACACTGCTGTAGTTAAATTGTTCAATGAATGCGCGTTTTTTTATATTTTTTGCAATGAAAACATTAGATATGTTGATATCTAATGATGTATTTTTATTCATCCATTTTTTATTTTCTTGTTTTTTCATACACATTTCATACTAATATTAAGTATACAAAGAATTTGTAATAAGTGCAAAACATAACTGCATATACTTTATGGTATAATGATGTATTTTTAATTATAGAGTTTAACTTGAATGTTATTTTTAATTAAATATTTTGTAATTTTTATTGAAAGTAATAGACCTATCTGTTTATTTTTTTGTAATACCTTGAAAATTGTTGTATTTAATAGTAGACTGGTAATATAAGGATGGAGTTATAGATAATTTGTTGACTTGTATTATTATGCCAGAAATTTTAGAAAGTTTATTTGGATCAAAATCACGTTCCAGATTGTTGCGTTTTTTTGTATTGAATCCGGGAAAAGAAACAACAATGAAAGAACTAAAAAAGAAAATAAATGTGGATGGACGACGTATTCGTGCAGATATTAATTTATTGCTCAGAATTAAATTTATTACTGAAACGTCACGTAAAAAAGTTAAATATTATGCACTTGATGAATCCTTTCCTTATTATATAGAATTACGTAATCTTTTTATTAAAGCGAATACGTATCCACAATGCAAAGAACTTATTAAATTAAAAGATGTTGGTCGTGTCAAGTTGGTGCTTGTTAGTGGTACATTTTTGAATTATGATAAATCAAGATTAGATATTATGATGATATGTGATGATTTGAATCGTGCTAAGCTGAATAAAGCTATTGAAATGATTGAGGCTGCAATTGGTAAGGAAGTGCGTTATATGACAATGACAAGTGATGAACTTGCGTATAGGCTAGATATGATGGATCGTTTTTTGATAGAAGTATTAAGTTCTCCGCATGATATCATTATCAATAAAATACCAAAGTTGCAGAATTTTATCTTAAATCTTAAAAAATAATTTAAAACTATTATGGTTGTAGTGTATATTTTATTGATAACCCTAATAATTTTAGCAATTGTAAATATTGTCGTTATTTTGCGTGAACGGAAAAATAAAGATGAATTAGAAAAAATGAGTGTGATGTCGCAACAGTTGTACGATATGGGCAGTGCAAATGAACAGATGCGTGCTTCTATGGAAAAGAATCTTGAGCGGATGCATTATGCTGGACAAAATCAATTTCGTGAAGCGCGGGAAGTTATAAATGAGATTTCTAAAAGATCAGAACGTCTTATTAATAATGTAAATAAACGTTTGGGTGATTTAGATAAGACAAATCAACGCATTGTTGACTTTTCAGGACAATTACAAGACTTACAAGATATTTTACGCAATCCAAAACAACGAGGTGTACTTGGTGAGTTTATGTTGGAGCATGTTTTGTCAAATGTACTACCTCCGAATACTTTCAAAATGCAATACACTTTTACGAATGGTGATATTGTGGATGCGGTAGTATTTGCAAAAGATAAAATTATTCCTATTGATTCAAAATTTTCACTTGAAAATTATGAACGCATTGTGAATGCAGGTAAGGATGATAATATTACAGAATTAAAAAAGCAATTTAAACAAGATTTGAAAAAACGTATAGATGAAACTTCAAAATATGTACGTGTAGATGAAAATACTACAGATTTTGCTTTCATGTTTATTCCATCAGAGGCAATTTATTATGATTTACTTATTAATCGTATTGGTGATATAAATATGGTGGAATATGCATTTCGTAATAAACATGTTGTTATTGTATCTCCGACTTCATTTTTAGCATATTTACAAACCGTTTTACATGGTCTTCGTGCATTGGAGATTAAGGATAATGCAAAAAATATTAAACTACGTGTAGAGCAATTAAATAAACATTGGATTGCATTTGAGGGACATGTTGATAAATTAGGTAAGACCTTAACCACAACAGTAAATCACTTCAATAGGGCATATAATGAATTGGGTAAGATTGATAAAGATGTTATGCGTATTACGCAAAGGGAAAATCGCAATGTGGAAGTAAAACAAGTAGATAAACCATTATTGGAAACTGAATAGTTTATGAGTAATTTGCGACAAAAAACAATATTTACAGATGTTTCATATTGGCATAATGCAATAGTACATTGGCTTATTATTGCAATTATTCTTATTAACGCTGGTGTTGTATTTTTATTCATGTTTTATATAAGGCCGTCCGACTCATTGCTAAGATTACAATATAACGTTTTTTTTGGCACAAGTTTACATGCACCATGGTGGAATGTATACATATTACCAGTAATGAGTATTGTATTTTTTATTATTGATTTGGTAATAGGAAACATTCTTTATAGAGCTCAAGAGAGAATTGCTACATACATTGTGTTGTTAGGCGCTCTCTTTGCTTCAGTTGCACTTTTTATTGCAGCATTGAGTATCATTCTTAATAATCATGTTTTATGATATGTGATGAATTTATTTTTCCAGATCCACAAACAAAGGTGCCAAGTGAACGAAGAGTTCAGAGATGGTTGGAAATTATTCCGGCGATTTTGACATGGTTTACTCTTGTTGGAATGGTTATTTTTTCTATAATTGCACCAATTTGGGTATCAGTTTTTATTATTGCATTTGATATTTATTGGATACATCGTACCATTTTTATTTCATACTATTCTGTGAAGGCATATAAAAAATTACAAAAAGGACAAAAAATCGATTGGTTTGATAGATGTTCTAAAGTTGGGGAGCCTGAGGAATATGCACAAGAAATTGCAAAACGTATTGTAGATATGAGAGATATCTTGAATAATATTTGTAGTTATAAGGAAAGAAAAATATTAAAAGAAGAAATTAAAGATGCTGAAAAGTTACTAAAAAAATTACATAATATGAACACAGAAGATATTATGGATTGGCGAGATATAATTCATGTTGTGATGTTGCCAACTGCAATTGAAGATGCTTCAAATATTGATCCCGCAATTAAATCTATTGCGGAAAGTAAATATCCAAATGATAAAATTATCATTTTATTGGCAACAGAAGAACGAGAAGATAAAGACAAACGTGAAAAGAAAGTAAAAATTTTAACAGAAAAATATAGAGGTGTATTTCGAGATTTTTTAGTGACGACACATCAAGTTGCGCATGGTGAAATGAAATGCAAAGCATCAAATGCTACTTATGCTGCAAAAAAACTCCGTATTTATCTGGATGAACATAAAATTGATTATGAACGTGTTATATTTTCTAATTTTGATTGTGAGAGTGTGGCACATCCTCAATTTTTTGCTGCTCTTACATATGAGTACATTATAGAGCCGGAAAGATTACAACGAGCATATCAGCCGATACCTCTTTATCATAATAATTTATGGGATACAAATGCTTTTGTTCGTGTCATTGTAACAAGTTCATCTTTTTGGCATATGTTTCAGAGTACACGCAGAGAGATGGTAACATTTTCATCACACTCAGAACCATTCAAAACGCTAGTTGATGTGAATTATTGGCCAGTTAATATGATTAGTGAAGATTCTATTATATATTGGAAGGCATACAGTTATTATCATGGTAAATATGCTGTAAAGCCGATATATCTTCCAATTTCTATGGATGCTGTACTTGCAGATACATATATGGGAACAATAAAAAATCAATACAAGCAGAAGCGTCGTTGGGCATATGGAATAGAAAATTTTCCAGTTATTATGAGAGCGATTTGGCCAGATAAAAAAATTGCTTTAAGAGATAAATTGAAAATTGCTTTTGAGATATTGGAGGGACATCATTCTTGGGCAACAGCACCATTTATTCTTGCTTTTTTGGGTTGGTTACCACTTATTTTTGGTGGTACAGAATTTAATCAGACCTCTTTGGCACATATGTTGCCTTTTGTGACACGTTTTTTAATGTTATTAGCCATGACTGGACTTATAGTGTCAGTATCACTTTCCATGTTTCTTTTGCCAAAGCGTCCAAATAAATATTCACGTAGAAGATATGTACATATGGTTTTGCAATGGTTATTAGTACCCATAATAGCACCGACACTTGGAGCTATTCCTGCTATTGATTCGCAAACTCGTATTTTATTTAAAAAATATTTTACAGAATTTTGGGTTACAGATAAAACAATTAAACAAGATAATAAATGATGTCTTTAATTAATTTGTATGGATGGCCATTTCTGATTAGTCTAGGCGTTGCAAGTATCTTATGTTATTTAATTATACAATTTCAACGCAACCTTGTTTTATATAATAAAAGAAAAACTAAACAATATATTTGCAAAAGACAGATTTCAAGATTTGGAGGTGTTGCTATCATTATCAGTTTTGTTGTTACGCTTGTTGTAAATAGATATTTGGTTTTTGATCATATTATATGGTCAATGTTAGTTGGAGGAATTTTAATTTTAATATTCGGTGTTATAGACGATATTAAAGTTATGAGTTGGAAGAGTCAAATCTTTATGCAGATTGCTGTAATTTTTCTTGTTTTTATTATGGGTGTACGGATCGAGTTTGTTACAAATCCATTTGGTGGTGTAATATGGCTTATCCACAATAATGTATCATTGCTAAGTCTATTATTTATGCTTGTATGGATTGTAATGATTATGAATGTTGTCAATTGGTGTGATGGTATTGATGGACTTGTTGGTGGAGTTATGTTTGTTGCATCAATTACACTTTTTGTTATTTCATTGCAACCTCATGTTGCACAACCTCCAATTGCAATTATCTCAATTGTTTTTGCTGGTAGTATTATGGGTTTTTTAATATTTAATCTACCACCGGCGAGGATTTTTGCTGGTTCTAGTGGCTCTTTTTTTATGGGATTTATTGTTGCAATTATAGCTATTGGGGCTGGTGCGAAAATAGGAACAACACTACTTGTTTTGGCTGTACCATTGATTGATGCCATGTGGGTTATTATGGAAAGATTGCGTAGTGGAGATTCAATCTTTCAAGGTGATAAGAGGCATTTACATCATAGATTGTTAGAGTTAGGTTGGAATATTTGGTCTGTATTGAGTTTGTACTATGTAATCACTATTTTATGTGCGATAGTTGCAGTTATAACACATGATATTGGAAAATTGATTGCACTTATTATGTTTTGTGGAATAATTTTGATATCCTTTATTATCTTATCTTTATATAAGAAATAGGACTGTGAAAATTCTGATATATTTGTTATAATGACGCAAGATGGTGTATAATATAAATATAATAAAGTTCAAATAGTATTTCTTTGTTATATCATATTATTAAACTATATGATATTATATAAAATGAATTAAATATGTAATTTTTTAGATGTTATGGATGAAATGAATAAACGCTCACTAAATAATAATGGAGAGCAAAGTAAAACAATACATGTAAATGGTGCACAAACAATGCATACGAATAGTATGAGACAAAGCGCATTAAATAGGCGGCGTGCTTCGGTACAATCTCGACAGAATTTTAGACGTGCACAAGCACAGTCTATTAGTGGTAGACAAAAACATTCTACACATGACAAAGTAAACCAAAAAAATGATGTTCAATCAAGAAAGATGATTGCACTTTTAGATAAGATTGTGATGGCATGTATTTTTATGTTGTTTTTTGGGTTACCTTTATTTTTTCTAAATATAACTTACCAAGGAATTTTATTTGAAAAGCAATATTATTTTTATTTTTGGATATTTATCGGAATAATTTCATGGGCAGTACGAGGTGTGCTTGGTGGTAGAATTGAAATTCGCAGGACAACACTTGATATTCCTATCGGAGTATTTTGGATTGTTTATGTTTTGGCAACTATTTTTTCTGTAGATAGGTATCATAGTTTTTTTGGCTTTTTTGGCAATCCGATTAGTGGACTTATGAGTGTTACCGCAATAATATTGGCATATTACTTGATAGTGTCATTTATTTCGAAAGAACGTATAATGATTTTGTGGTGGGCAATTGTTGCAAGCGGTAGTATCGTTACATTGTGGTCATTTTTAGTAACAATGCGTTTTATTCCAAATAAAATATTGCAACATGTTGTTGCCAGTCTATCAGGTTCTTTTACATCACTTGCAGCTTTTCTTGCAGTGTTGTTGCCAATCTTTATTGTTTCAATAACAGTTATTGACAAGACAGGTGGTAATAAATTAAAACGAGCAATTATAAATGTATTGCTATTTACTATTACTATTATAAATCTTATCACTCTTTCTATTTTATTTGATTATATGGGATGGTATATTGCTATTATAACTATCGCATTGCTTTTAGTGTTTATAATCAGTAGATTTATTAAGGTAACACAAAAAACAACAGTGCTTGCTTTACTTGCTTTTTTCATGTTAATAGGTTTTTTAATTTTTGATCAGCCAATAATTACGCGTACAGCAATACAACCAGAGGCGAGGATTAGATATAAGCTATCCTTTAATATAGCAAAAGAAGCAATAAAGAATAAACCCATACTTGGAAGTGGGCCTAGTACGTATGGTTATGATTTTTCATTGTATCGACCAAAAGAATTAAATCGTAGTGGTAAGTATGATATTAGATTTTTTTCTGACAAAGGTATTTTATGGGAAAGCTTTTCTACAATTGGTATTATAGGTGCAATTGCTCTTGTTGTAATGGGATTAACTTACGTTAGCACAGTGATACATGCATTTATACGTTCGAATGAGGAAAAACCAAAAATAATTGCTCTTGGGTTATTCGTTTCGTCAATTATGGCAATTCTGTATTCCTCATTGTGGGTGATAAATGGTCTTATAATTTTATATGGAGTTCTCATTGCGGCAATAACAATTGGACTTTTGCGTGAGAGTGCAATGGATGGAAGTGATAATAAATTAACCTTATCAATGGCATCTACGCCTCAAAATGCACTTTCGTTTGCATTTTTATCAATACTTGTTGCTGTAGGTGTGATATTTGGTTTTGTTACTCTTGGTAAAATGTTTGTTGCTGATGTAAATGCAGGTAGTGCATTGAAGGCTCGTGCAAAAAATGATTTTCAAAAATCATCGATAATGTTTGAAAAAGCTGTAAAGTTAAATGGACAGGAGGGACGTTACTTCACAATAATTAGTCAATATGGTTTAGACTTGGCTAATGTTGAATTAGCAAAGGGTGAAAAATCAAATAAAGATGCTGTAGCTAAGTTTATAAATAGTGCGACAGGAGCAGCACTGGCTGGTCGTAATTTGATGCCAAATGATACTTTGGCAAATGAAATAACAGGATTTATTTATGAAAATAGTGGTGGGTATGTAAGTGGGGCTCTTTCTGCTGCGATTAATTATTATAAAAGAGCTAGTGAACTTGAGCCACAAAATCCTTATTTGGATGTTGCATTGGGCAAATTAAAGCTTATGGAAGCACAGACAAAAGATAAAGATGCTGTAGATGAAAAAACTGCTATTATAAAAGAGGCTAAGAAGTTGTTTGAAGATGCGAGGGATAAAACAATGTTTAAATCTGGTTCTCAAGAGATAAGTATATTTGCACCGGCGTATTATTATATTGCAATTACTCAAGAAGCTTTAGGTAATGTAGATGAATCTATAAATGCTATGGCAACAGCATTGAGAGTTACGCAATTGGATATGAGTTTAACACGACAACAAGCATTATCTCGTCAAATTAATTATGGATTCAATTTGGCACGTTTGTTACAGATACGGGGAACAGATGAGGATAATAAGGTTGCGGAAAATTTATTAAAACAAATTATAGGTGTAAATGATAAAGAAATTAATTCTCATATAAATCTCGGACTTTTGTATGAACGTACTGGTAGATCAAAAGAAGCTGTAGATGAATATAAAAAGATTTTGACAATATTACCAGAGGATGATAAAAAATCACGTGAAAATATTCAAGGGCTCATTGATACAATTAAACAGGGTGGCAGTAATGTTGATGTAAATAAAAAGCAGGATGTAAATGATGGCATTAATAATAAAAATGTTCAAGAAAATGAGCAAAATGTTCAAGAAGATATGCCATCAGAGGAAGTGTCTAGAGAAAAGAAATCACTATTGATTGTTAGTGGGAAAGATAGTAAAGATAATGCGCAAAAAGGACTATCTTTGTTGAATGTAGATGATTATAATTTAACAAAGGATATTCGCAATGAAGATAGAGAAATTGAAGGTGTGACTATAATGTATAATGGTAATGTTGCGCAAAATGATGTAGAAAACATAAAAGGAATATTACAAAAAGAATTTAGCAACATTCAGTCAGAAAGAAATGATGAAGAAGTTTCAAAATATAATCATGATATTGTCGTTATTATGGGATCTTCAAAAAAAGAAGAAAATCAATAGAACGCTAGGAAATGAACATCAAAACGTAGTAGTTTAAATATCAAATCTACTACGTTTTGATGTAGGTAAATATCTATTGACTAATATTCATTTTTTCCTTATAATGAGGTGTATTGTTGCGCGCTATTAGCTCAGTTGGTAGAGCAGTTGACTCTTAATCAAACGGTCGGGGGTTCGAATCCCTCATGGCGCACAGGAGGAAAATTAACAATGTAATCCACTCCATATTACAGGCCTCGGTAGCTCAGTGGATTAGAGCAGCGGGCTTCTATCCCGTTGGTCGGGGGTTCGAATCCCTCCCGGGGTACAAAGAGATTTAATAAATTAAAAAACATTCGTAATTTACGAATGTTTTTAATTTATTGGATGCCATTCTCTGTTTTATATCTTTTCCATTGACTTTTAGACCAATTGTCGGGTTTTTTTGTTAATTTTGCTACGTCACCAGGATGAGGATAGTCTTTTGGCGATTTATAATTACTTTTAAAAATATCGTCTATAATTACATGTCCGGTTTTATCTATTACTGTTTGTGTAAAATAAGTTTTCATTGATCCGTCTGGTTGTCTATTAATCACATGAGGTCCGTCCACAATTACTTTTCGTCCATCGTCTGTGCCATAATAATTAAATATAAGTTTATGACCATCTATTTTAATATTGATAAGAATATAATTTGGCGTATTATTAATAAAGCGAAGATCTGGCGAAGGTACATATACGGTGGCATCAAATCCAGTAGGCAAATAATAGTGTACAGGATAAGAATGATTGTGTCTTTGTGTAATTTTAAGACCTGTAAAAACAGCGCCACGAAAGGCTGTAGTGGAAACTTGACATATACCTCCACCAAATTCTGGCTTTGTTTCATTATCTTTAATAACTAATTCCTCTTTGTATCCATGTTCTCCATCAACAGGTCCAAGCACGGAAGTAAATGAAAACTCTTCATTTGGGGCTATAACTAAACCATTAAATCGCTCGGATGCTGTTGTAATATTGTGTATACGACTTTTTGTTGATCCTGTAAAATCGGAAACACCTTGACCTATTAATGTAGTTATACCGAGTTCTTTTGTATTTTTATCGGTTACTTTTGCAGGTATTTTTTTGTAAGATAGTTCTAATGTTTTTGGAAATTTGGTAATATCATTTTTAAGAATTTTTGTGATATCACTTATTGTCTTTTGAGTATCTAACGTAATTCCGTCATTGTGAGGAGATAATTCGGTAATCGTATTTGTGTTGGTGTCGAAATATAATTTTGCATTTATAGGATTGGTATCTATTTTACGGGCCATATCATCTACGAATGTTTTGATAGCTGGTAAATTTATGGTTGTAAGCGTTTCTTTATGTGAAGTAAATGATTGTCGTATCGATGATGTTAATAGGCATGGTTCTGTTTTGTTTATGCAGAGTGAGTTTTTCTCAATTTCACTATTGTAATTTTTATCATATAATATGATGGGTAGTTTATGTGTAAATGTTGTAATATCGGATAAAGTTAAGTGTTCTTTTACTTTTCCATCAATTGTTAAATTTGTTACAACAATATCATTATCCAAAATGTTTGTGGCAAAAACAATATTTGGTATAAAAACAATTGATATAATACATAAAAGAGATATTTTTACGATAGTCATAAAACTTTGCAGTAAATAGTCATTAAGTCAAAAAAGGAGGGCTGAAACAACTCTCCATTTCGTTATAATTTTTAGGTGTATAAGAGCTAAAATCCACGTACTTGAATTTTCTTTGTTTTAGTTATATCAGCCTTTGGTAAACGAATTGTTAGAATGCCATTTTTGAGCATAGCATCAATCTTATCTGCCAAAACATCCATTGGAAGCACAACGGAACGAGAAAAAGTTCCCCAATAGCATTCTCTATAATAGTAGTTATTGTCTTCAACAATTTCTTCATTTTTTCTTTCTCCTTTTATGGTTAGCATATCATTACTAATAGATACGTCAAGATCTTCTGGTTTGACACCTGCAATTGTAGATTTGATAACAATTTCTGTATCTGTCTGATATACATCAATAGTTAATTGGCCTTCAGAATCATCAGTTTGTACGTCTTCTTGAATCCAATTATCTCCTTGTTCCATCATTGGCTGTTCGTTTTGATTATATTGTTCCACTTGCATTTCTGTTTCTGTATCTTCAGCATATACAGGCATTGACATTGGTTGCTGTTCAGT
The DNA here is from genome assembly GCA_027031945.1 of Candidatus Moraniibacteriota bacterium. Lineage (GTDB taxonomy): Bacteria > Patescibacteriota > Minisyncoccia > Moranbacterales. Next base: position 5,572 of record JALVPE010000013.1, on the reverse strand, counting down.
CTCGCTTTGTCCACCAGAAAATCTATTTAAGAATGATTTTTTTTCTTTTTTCATAATCAATTTAATTTTAATAAAATAATAAACTTACACTTTTTATTATAAAATAATATATATATTATTGCAAGGAAAATATTTTAATATTGTGGATAAGCTATAAAAAGAAATAAAATAGTATTAAATTACCAAAAGCATGGAGTATAATACTAGTAAATAAAAAAGGTATTTCCGTAACAAATGTACTTTTAGGTTTTATAAAATATAATAAAAATATACTTAATGCAATGTGTATTATAAATACTGAAATAATCATATACATATTAGATACTGAAACCGTATGATTGAGTAATGTGAGGAACATTTCAAAACTTGCAAATCCACTACCGAGTAATGAACCATGTGTAAATATGGATAAGATATTATTTATATGTTGAGAAGTTCTTTTTTTGATTATTAGATAGCGTAAGCTTTCTTCAATTGATGCTGCTATAATCATAACGAGCCCAATGTGCCAAACAGGATCAGTGGGTAAATACTGAAATGTTATATTTGTTCTAAAAAACAATTCTGCAATAACAGTAACAAATACTTGTGCAATAAGAGCCGTACAAGCAATGATTATACCTAGAAATAATGTTTCAATGAATCTCATTTAATTATACATTTAAATTTTTTAAATTTTCTGAAAGTTCATTTATTTTATTTTGAGCCATGTTTAGATTGGTTTTTTCAGCCTCAACTATGTGAGCAGGTGCTTTTTGAGAGAATTGTTTATTGGCAAGTCGTTTCTGTACATCATTGATATATTTCTTTGTATTGTCTATTTCATCTTGTAAACGTTGTTTTTCTTTATCAATATCAATTATATTTGCAAGGTGAACATATAATTTGATATTTTTAAACACGGCTGACGCAGATGTTTTTTGGATAGAGTCGTCTTTTTGTATTATGATGTTTTTAACATTTGCAAGTTTTTGGATGAGAATTTTTTGTGATGTGATGGAGTCATCCACTGATGTTATTATCGTGATATCAACATTCGTATTTGTAGGCACTTTAAATGTTGCTCGAATGTTGCGAATGTGTGTTATGAGTTCTTGGATTAAGTCAAAATTATTACTTTCATTTAATTGCATATCAAAGTCCGAGCTTTGAGGGTATTTTGTAATCATTAGTAATTTGGTTTTATTAAACATTTCTCTCCAAATTGTTTCTGTAATAAATGGTATGAAAGGGTGCCATAATTTCAAGAGAGTTTTATAAACATGTATAAGTACAGCATCATTTTTTTCAATTTTGTGAATTTCAACATACCAATCTGCAAAATAACTCCAAGTAAAAGTACGAAGTATTTCGCTTGCATGAGAAAAGTTGTATTCATCAATATCTTTTGTTATTTGAGATATTGCTTTTTTTAATTCGAACAGTATCCAAGTATCGGCTGAGGATAAGGTAATATCATTTGTAAATTTAGTAGACTTGTCCACAGAAGAACTTATGTAACGTCCAATATTCCATAACTTTGTAGTAAAATTTCGAGCACTTTCTATTTTTTTTGGATAGATTTTTAAATCGTTGCCGGGAGCTATTCCAGTCGTAAGACTTAGTCGTAGAGCATCCGCACCATACTCTGTAACCACATCTATAGGATCCATTGTATTACCAGCTGATTTTGAAAACTTTTTACCAGATTTATCTTTAAGCATTCCATGAATATACACGTTCTTAAATGGTATAGTGTCAAGTGTATAAGTTGTCATAAGAATCATGCGAGCCATCCAAAAAAATAAAATATCCTTACCCATTTGCATCCAATCTGTAGGATGAAATGTTTTGAAATCAGCCGTTTCTTCTGGCCATCCAAGTGTGGAAAAAGTCCAAAGTCCAGATGAAAACCAAGTATCAAGTGTGTCAGGATCCTGTATCCAATTGTTTCCAGGTGATTTATCTCCGACAAAAATATCGTCATCTTTATACCATACAGGAATTTGATGACCCCACCACACCTGTCTTGAAATACACCAATCTCTTAAATTATCAATCCAAGAAAAATAAGTATCTTCGAATCGATTTGGAGTTATATTGATTTTTTTTGTTTTATCATTGTTAAGGCCATTTGAAATAGATTCTTTCATTAATTCTTTCAAACTTTTATTTTTATGAGGAATTTTTTTATTTACATCCACAAACCATTGTGTCATAGGAATGGATTCTATAACATCACCAAATCTATCAGATGTGCCAACATTTTGCATGATATCTTCCTCTTTTTCTAATAAATTATTTTCTTTTAAATAAGTCACAAATTTTTCACGTGCTTGTTCAACTGTCAATCCTTCATAATTTGCACCAGCTTGTTTTGTCATCCGTCCATCTTTTCCAATAACTTGAACAATATCAATCGGATCTCCGAGTGCTTTTTGTTGTTCATACATCGCAAAATCAATAGGACTATGAGCAGGTGTGACTCCGAGAGCTCCTGTGCCAAAATCTTTTTCAACTTCAGTTGTTGATATTATTTTAATATTTAGCGGTTTGAGGGCGCCGACATCTACAGTAAACGTTTGTCCAATGTATTTTTGATATCTTTTGTCATCTGGGTGCACCGCTACCGCAGTGTCTCCAAGCTTTGTCTCAGGACGTGTTGTAGCTATTGTTATAGGGAAGTCCTTTGAATATTTAAAGGTATATAATTTTGCAGGACGTTCAACATGTTCAAGTTCGTCATCAGAGCAAGTAGATTGACCTTTGACAGACCAATTGATAACACGATGACCACGATAAATAAGTCCGTCTTCGTACATTTTTTTAAATACTATATTTACTACAAGTGAACGTTCTTTGTCGAATGTATAAGCAAGACGACTCCAATCACAACTTGTCCCCATTTTACGTATTTGAGAAAGTATTGTAGTTTTTGAATTTTCTGCATAAGTTCTAATTTTTTCAAGAAGTTTTTCTCTGCCTAGTTCTTCGCGTGGGTTTTTTATACCATCTGCAATAAGTAGTTTTTCAACTTTTGCTTGAGTTGCGACGGCTGCATGGTCTGTGCCAGGGAGAAGAAGTGTCTTTTTACCATTCATTCTTTGATAACGAATCATAATATCCATAATTGTATTTTCCATAGCATGACCAAGGTGGAGTACTCCAGTAACATTTGGGGGAGGCATTATGATAGAAAATGGTTCACCATCCAAATTGTCAGGGTTAAAAAAACCAGATTTTTCCCATATTTCATAAATGTCAGTCTCTGTTTTTTGAGGTTCATATCGTTTTGGTAATTCTCTCATATGAGTATGTAATAAATATATTTTAATTTACTTATAATAATAGGTAAGTGTGTTTAGAATAGCAATAAATATAGTATTTTTCAAGAGAGTTTAATGAAAAACCAATATGTTATTGAACACATTGGTTATAATTACATCTTTTTAATATTGGGTTTTGGTTATAACAACATTCTTCTGAACAATATCCATGTGAAATTATTGTGGATGGATGTGGGCATTGTTTTTTGTTACCACATGATTGACAGAAATGGTGTTTTCCCAGTTGGATACAACCAAATTTTTTTTTGCACATAAGGCAAATCTTTATAAAATCTGTCACACTCCCTCCTCTAAGAATATATTTTACATTTATATGTTGTCTATTTCCATATTATGTATTATCACATCATTGTAAATAAAGCAAATAAACCAATATGAGAAATACAATAAAATAATACAATATAAATTCTATTGTAATGGTATATTTGCACATGCCTGTACTGTTTGCCATCCCTTGCTAAGAATATCTTTTTCTGGTGTTGTGAGTGTGTGATATTTATAAAAAGCAGCTGAGGCAATCATTGCAGCATTATCTAAACAATAATCCATATTTGGTGCATAAAAAGTAGCATTGGTTAGTTGCTTGGTTTTTTGTTTTAGTAAATTACGTAGTTGTGTATTTGCACTTACACCACCTGCTAGCAAAATTGATTTTACATCATATTCTATGGCGGCTTTTATTGTTTTTGTTGTAAGAATTTCAGCTGAAGCTGTCTGAAATGCATTTGCAACTGCATCTATGAAATCTTGTGGGAGTTTTTTGTCGTTAGACAAATTATTTTCTTTTCTAAAATTTTGAACCAAATAAAGTGCTGCTGTTTTTATGCCAGAAAATGAAAAATTATAATCCCCACTATTTTTCATTGGTTGCGGTAATGTAATATTATTGTGAGAATTGGTTTTTTCAAATATTGAAGCACGTTCAGAAATGATTGGTCCGCCAGGATAACCAAGTCCTAAGATGCGTGCAACCTTATCAAATGCTTCACCGACAGCATCGTCTTGTGTCTGACCTATAATTTCATATTGACAATGGTTACGCATAATAACAAGTTGTGTGTGTCCGCCAGATACCACAAGACTTAAAGCGGGGAATTGAATATTTGGATTTCCAATCCAATTTGCATAAATATGCCCCTCGATATGATGTAACCCCATAAGGGGCTTATCCCATGCATAAGCAAGAGATTTGGCAACGCTGACGCCAGAAAGCAAAGCAGGGATAAGTCCTGGTCCGTGAGTTACTGCTATCAAGTTAATATCTTCACGCGAAGAATTAGCGGTTTTTAGAGATTGGGTAAGTACGGGAATTATATTTTTTGTGTGTTCTCTGGCTGCGAGATTGGGTACTACACCACCCCACTGAGCGTGTAACTCAACTTGAGATGAGATGATATTTGATGCGACTGTGAGTGTATTTTTATCTGCATCTGTATTTACAATAGACACAGCAGTTTCGTCGCAAGACGTTTCGATGGCTAGGATTTTCATAAAAAAATGTCCAGACGCATTGCAATGAGTTTCTACTACATTACAGGGTATCTTTTTATTTTATAGATTTTATACTATGATTAATAATACGTAGTTTATATGGTTTTTGCAAGCTTATGAATAAAGCAAATATATGTACAAAAGATATGGGTGATAATGATATTGTCTTGTGTGTGCAAAGAGGGAATAATAGTTGCTTTGATTTAATCATTAATAGGTATGAGCAAAAACTTTTTTATTATGTAATGCGTTTTGTTTGTAATGCAGATGAGTCTAGAGATATAGTTCAAAATGTTTTCATAAAAGCACTAAAACACATTGACTCATTCGATTGTAATAAAAAATTTTCATCATGGATTTATCGCATTGCACACAATGAGACAATGAATTGGCTTACACGTAATAAACATAGAAAATGTGTTTCAATTGATGATGATAATGAACAAAAAGAATTTATAAATTTATCAGATACAACAGCTACCGCACTTGATGAATGGTTTCAAATAGAACTGCGAGATGAATTGCACGATGCAGTAGCACAATTGTCAGATAGCTATGCTCAAGTAATAGAATTACATTATTTTGAAGATAAATCTTACAAAGAAATTAGTAAGATAATTAATAAACCAACAAGTAGTGTAGGAACACTTTTAAGAAGAGCAAAAAAACAACTTTTAAAGATAGTATTGAAGTCAGAAAAAATGTAAATAGAAAGATATTTTAACACCATATTTTATCATTAAGTAAAATTAGTA
>JALVPE010000012.1 GCA_027031945.1 Candidatus Moraniibacteriota bacterium | reverse complement strand
TCGCTATGAACGTCTTCAAACTATGTTTATGGGTTTTAGGTATATTGCTTTTTCTATGATTAATTTTAGGAGTATTTTTCAAAACCCTAGATGAGTTCAATAATATTGTAATTATAACACACAAACAAAAGCAAAAAAATCAACATTAAAAAAACTGGCATAGCCAGTTTTTTAATATTGATTTTCAATCATTTTTTTTCGACAGTCGTATCATTAATTTCTTCGGCTTTTGCATTTGTTGCAACTGACCGTATTCCACAACTAGCCCCTCTTTTTGTGGCATACGTTTGACTAGTACCAATTACTTGATTATTTTTTGCCTTAAGTACAAAATGTACTTTACCATTTTTTGTTTCTTTCACTTCAAACATTTCTTTATCTTGACTGTTTTTTATTACCGATGCAATACCATTTTTGCAGGACGCTTTGGTTTTGTAACCTTCAGAAGAAAGAATTGGCTCTTTATTTTTTGCCAGCAAACGAAAACGAAATTCACCAGCTTTATCTTTGTAAATCTCAAACATAAAAAATTACTTAATAAATTACTACGTAATTGTAACACATATGTAGCACACAAACAAAAAAACCGCCAACTTTTTTAAGTTTTAGCGGTATATGTATTTACCATTAGATTTTTCCCAAGGAAGTGGGATGTTAAAATTCTTTTTGAACCAACGATATGCACGAACATTGTCTTTGTAAAATGTTGTGGTATCGAGAAGTCTGACAATAAAATTAAATTTATCACCACTCTCACCACAACCAAAACAATGATAAAGACCTCTAGTTTCACTAAAGGACATGGAAGGTGTCTTTTCTGTGTGAAACATACATATCATCCAAAGTTCTGTATTCATTCTCTTTTTTTTAAACTTAATGCCGCACTTTCGGAGAATTTGACTCCAAGTTATTTCTTCATTCAATCTTGTAAAATATGAATGAGGAGTTTTATATTTACGAGAAGACATTAATAAAAACCTCCTTTTAAAAACATTTAAATAAAGAACGAAATTCTCTTACCCTGACCCTAGTTTTTACTAGAGCCAACCACACTATCAAAGCCCACACACCAGAGATCCTCAGTCCGTGGCATAGGTAAGAGATGAACTGACTCCTTCTGGTTATTTATGCTATGTCATTACTATACAATACGCAAAAGCATGTTTCAAGACTAAAACGACCCATTTAACGACATCGTTAAATTAGTCGTTTTGTAAAAAGTTTCAATCATAATCTACAAAAAATTAATTTGTACACTCAGATCTTGGTGTGGTATTTACTCGTAAAGTTCCAAACATATTTGTAATATCTTCCCATTCATCTATAAACCCTTCTCCTTTAGCTGTCATGACCATGCCAACATCACTGTCAGCTACTTTCCAATACAATCTCCATTCATAAGGAGCAGCAAACGCTAAATAATAAGTAAGTGTATTTGTCTCAGACATATAAAACCTCTCGCCTTCGGGCTCCAAAACAGCTTTTGGAAACTCTTTCTTGTATTCTTTCACAAAAAACTCCTCTGTTGTAAGTCCGGTTGCATCCTCTGCACGAATTGTAGTAGTTACATTATCTCCGTATAAAACCACCTTTTTTGACATATCAGTCATCCCATTATTTGACCAAGAAGCAGGATAATTCAATTGATAATTAAATGCACAATTCCAATATTCAATAGAATTTTGAGCATAAGCCTCATCAAAAACAAAATAATTACTATAAAGCTCATCATAATCCACATTCACATTACCAGAAAGATCGGCATCATCATAAGCACTAGTCTGAGATGTGAAAGTTTCAATATTTTTTGCAATAGCTTCCATATCTTTTATGGCTTGAGGTGATACATCTGGAACAGCATCTCCATTCATATGCGAATACACAAAAGTATAAAAGTCATTTGATCCTATAACCTCTCCACAAGAAACATCATTCATATTCTCACACCCAACTTCTTCCCAACTCTCTGTAATATATACAGATATAGTAAACATATTAACATAACCTGGGATATCACTATCAATTGAAGATTGTTTTGATGGCAAATAAAAATCAATATCTGCAACATTAAAATCTCCTCCTAAAAAAACTTCATTTGCTTTATAGTCAGTCCAACTAGGAGTCATATTTAGACGAAAACCATATTCTTTATTTTCATAAACTGACGATGTTTTTGGCTCTGAAGTCTCTTTGTTTATTTGAATATCTGGTTGTGCACTTTGATTTGCATTACTATTTACAACACTGTTACCTTTTCCTTCTAAAAGATTTTTTTTGATTTGTTCTTTAGTGTTTTGAATTTGTGTGCTTTGGTTATGCTTGTACCAATAAATCCCTCCTGCAACAACTCCCAAAAATACAAAAAATCCCACAACAATAAATCCAATAATCAACCATAAAATCGTGTGAGAATTATTTTTTGAAGTGTTATTTATGCTGTTTTGTTGCGTATTTGTATTTTTTTCATTATTTTGTTGCATATATTTATTATGTTAATTATTTTGTTTGATTTTACCAATCACATCCCCACATCATAGCACCATTTGTAAGTGCAAAAATCTTAACTATATATTTTCCTGAAGCTAAATTTATTGAAACGCTTTCCGTGGTTGAAAGTGTTTTCTCTTCTACTTTTTTATCATCAGAAGTATTATAAATGCTAATCTTATAAGACTGAATTCCTTCGTTTTCATCAAAAGAGCCTCCAAAACAATCCATGGTTATTTGTTTTGTTGTGTTAAGTTCCCATTCTGACTCTGATCCTATATCCTGAACACCTTCTTCTTGACTTTTTACATTCAAATATCCTGTAGCATTATAAGGAGAATAATGAACTACATGACCTTTTATCGTGTGTATGCTATCAACTTCAGGAGTTATATCTCCCTCTTTTTGTTTACTGTTTTTATTCTTATCCTGTTGTTGATCTTGGAAACCCAAATTATTAGCTACATCATCTGATAATACATTTGTTTGTTTTTGTGAATCACTTTGACTTATTTCTTCTTGCAAAACTTTTTGCATCATTTTTTTTATAGTACTTGGTTCTTGTGCAATATTTTTGTCTTGCATCCATTTTTCCATTTCCTCTGCGCTATTAATTCCTTCCAGTTTAGTTGCCATTTTTTCAAAATCAACTGATACTCCCAGATATTTATTCTCTTGCAAAGCACTATTAATTTGATCTGCTCCAAACATTATGATGTCTGTTGCTCCTTCTAAATTTCCAACAGCAAAAATTGTTGCCGTTGGTTCAGTAATTGTTCGCAAATCACCAATAAAGGCAGCTGCGTCATTGTTGTATCCCAATGCTATATTTGAAACATCCTCTCCCACTTCTAAAATAAGATCTGCACCACCAACCAACATGCCACCTTGCGCAATAATTGAACCCAAAACTGTAGTGGAGCCACCTGAGGCTATAGATTCACCAACATAAAGAGATACCTTGGCCGTGTCTTTTATAGCTTTGGCAGTATTTTCCAATTTTTCAAAAGTATCTGCTGCATCATTCCAAGAATCAGCAGTAATTTCTCCTTGTGCAACTTTGAGCATTGCACGAGCTTTTTTTATATCTACATCAAAATGTTTTGCTAAAGTCCTAAGTCGCCTTCCAGCTGGTGCCTGATCAAAAACAGAAATTACCTCTTGAGAGTCTAAAGCATAAACTTCGGGAATATTTAAAAAAGAAATATTATTTTGTGAAACATTTATCATTTCTTGAGCTACTAAATCCATCTCTTTATTATTTTTCTCCAGATCGTCAAGTAACAATAAGGCATTGTTCACTAATTTATTCCACTCTTCAAAAGAAACAGAGGTAGGATCTGCAGTAAGAGCTTTCTCTATAGCTAAGTCAACATAAACTTTTTCCCTTGCAATGTCTCCTACTTGCATAAAAGCACTTTTTGCAACATCTTCATTACTTCCGCTATATTTATTCAAAATAAAAACAACACAAAAAACAACCACAAAAAAAGAAATGAACCCGATAAAGAGAATTAATAAAACTTTTACAAAATTTGTCATAAAAACATATTATATTTTTGAAACCACTGAAGAACTACTAATTTGTCACTTCGACTGTACTCGCCGCGGCGAGGGAATGGAGAAATCTCTAAATTAACGAAATTAAGCTATTTTTAAAATTTTGAGATCTCTCAACTTCACTGACGTTACGCTCGAGATGACAAAGATTTTTTTAATTCTTCAGTGACCTAATTCTTATAATTATATAATAATACATTTTTTAAAAAAGAAAAAGCCAAAATTGAGAATTCTCGATTTTGGCTTTTATAAAAATTGTCGTTGAAGAAGTTGAAGCAAGCTTCATTTGCCTGTATGCGGATAATTCCCTCAAGGCAATGAGGTAGACAAGTCTCTTTCAAAAATGAGCTGGCAATAGGATCGCCAAATCCTATAAATTATACTCGCTTTATGCCGACTCACCGCGTCAACACATTACACGAGCTAATTTACCCATTTTCTACTTCACTGTCACGATCCGTTCCACATACAATGAAACAATTTCACATTCACCGGAAAGCAATCTTTCCTCCCGCAAAATTTTTGTCCTCCAACTCTCCGGAGTTCTTCAACGACAAACTAAAATACAAAGTACAAAAGATTTGATTATAAAGTAATCAAAATCTTTTGCGGTTAGTCCTTTAAATCTATTTCAAGTATTCACAATTATGTATATAAAAGATACATAATCGACCATAATGGGTTTTAAGAACTTGATGTGACCATCAACTCTTTTCACCTTTACTCCCTAGAAAGGAGGTGATCCATCCACAGCTTCCGCTACGGATGCCTTGTTACGACTTTACCCTTATTACCGATCCCACCGTTGTTCCTGGTTTTATGCAGGAGCTTTGGGTGTTACCAGCTCTCTTGGTATGACGGGCGGTGAGTACAAGATCCGAGAACGTATTCACCGTGACATTCTGATTCACGATTACTAGTGATTCCGACTTCATGGAGTCGAGTTGCAGACTCCAATCCGAACTGAGACTAGGTTTTTGGGATTGGCTCCACCTCGCGGTTTGGCAACCCTTTATCCTAGCCATTGTAGCACGTGTGTCGCCCAGGACGTCAAGGGCCATGCTGATCTGACGTCATCCTCTCCTTCCTCCCAGACTTTAAGCTACGAACAAAATGTTCACAGACTAAAGTCTGGGCAGTCTCGTGTGACACATATAACACACGACAAGGGTTGCGCTCGTTTCCCCACTTAAGGGAACACCTTACGGCACGAGCTGACGACGACCATGCAGCACCTGCTTAGCACCCTCGAAGGCTTCTCTGTTTCCAGAGCGTGCAGCTAAGTTTCCAGTCCTGGTGAGGTTCCTCGCTTATTGTCGAATTAAACCACATGCTCCACCACTTGTGCGGATCCCCGTCTATTCCTTTGAGTTTTAAGCTTGCGCTCGTACTTCCCAGGCGGCATATTTAACGCGTTAGCTAAAACACGCAGAGGGTCGATACTCCACATGCTGAATATGCATCGTTTACGGCGTGGACTACTGGGGTATCTAATCCCATTCGCTACCCACGCTTTCGTATCTCAGCGTCAGAAAAGTGCCAATGACCTGCCTTCGCCTTTGGTGTTCCCCATGATATCAACGCATTTCACTACTACACCATGAGTTCCAGTCATCTCTCACTTTCTCTAGATGTGCCGTTTCGCAAGCAGCTCCAGAGTTGAGCTCTGAAATTTGACCCACGACTAACACACCCGCCTACATACGCTTTACGCCCAATAAATCCGGATAACGCTTGAGGTCTCTGTATTACCGCTACTGCTGGCACAGAGTTAGTAACCTCTTATTCATTAGGTACGCTCAGTACATTGATCCCTAATAAAAGCGATTTACGACCCTAAGGCCTTCATCTCGCACGCGGTGTCGCTCCATCAGACTTTCGTCCATTGTGGAATATTCTCGACTGCAGCCTCCCGTAGGAGTTTGGCCAGTGTCTCAGTGCCAATGCTGGGGGCCATGCTCTCACACCCCCTACCCGTCATTGCCTTGGTAAGCCTTTACCTTACCAACAAGCTGATAGGACGCGGGCTCTTCCTAAAGCGACCTGCCTGCCGGTAGGCAGGTAAATCTTTACTCCGGAGAGCATATCGTGTATTATCTATCTTTTCAAATAGTTATTCACGACTTTAGGGTAGATTCCCACGTGTTACTAGCCCGTTTGCCAAGGGTCTAAACCCTTTCGACTTGCATGCCTTATCCACACCGCCAGCGTTCATCCTGAGCCAGGATCAAACTCTCAATATAAACGATTATCCTGTCACCAACAGGCAACTGGACCATCTCTGCTCGAATCAACATTTAATGAGATGTATGTTTGTGAACTTTAATTCACTGTTTGAATAGACTCAAAATAGATAAGATGTTATTACAAAATGTAACAACAAATTTTGTTATTTAAAAATATAAATATTTTTAAATAACATTAAGGACTAACCACAAAAAACGATGATTGTTATAATTGCCTTTTGTGGTTGGTATATTTGCTAGTTGTCTTCAAATACTAAAATATTTGAATTACTATATTTATTTTTTAAAGTTCTTGCCTTTACAATCTCTACCGAGAAAGAAAAACACATCTCTAACAACTTTATCATACTAGAAAAAATTTGTCCAGAGATGTATCATTCTTTCACCCTCTTGCCGAATGTAGTTAACGATACTCTTTTCTTTTACTAACACTAGTTATTATACATGCTTAGAAAATCTTGTCAAGTCTACGTTATAGGCCATAAATAGGTTACCGTAGCTAATTAATTTTAATTGTATTTTAAGTTATGAAAAACCTATTAGATCCATTTAATAAATACAAAAAAGAGTATTGGAAAAAGAAAACAACTAAAGCTAGGAAAAGTGAAATATTAAATATTGTTGAAG
>JALVPE010000011.1 GCA_027031945.1 Candidatus Moraniibacteriota bacterium | reverse complement strand
AAAGTTGCAACACTTCTGACAGCATGGGAAAATGACCGTGCAGTCAAAGTAAAATTTGATGATGCAGATACATCCTGTGGAACAGATGTGCAAATGTTCAAAGCTCAATAAAATCTGATATATATATATGTATCTTTAAAGAATTTTAAAGATAAATATATGCATGTCAGACAAAACCATTCAACTCTTAATGAGTTGGGTGGTTTTTTGTTTTTTGTGTAAAGCAAATAATTAGTTAGAGATGAATTGATTTTAATGGTTGTGTACGGTATTATGAAGGTAATAATTTGTTATGGTGTATTTTTTATGAGGACAATTATTGTTGCAATTGTTGGTGTTGTATCTTTTATTTATTTGATTAATCCTACGTCTGGTCTTGTAGAGCTGATTCCGGATTTTCTTCCAATAGTTGGCAATTTAGATGAAGCTGGTGCTATGGCGTTACTTGTTGCGACACTTGGGTATTTTGGGCTTGACATTTCAAATTTGTTCAAGAGAAAAGATGGTGAGAAAAAAGAGGAAGAGAAAGTGAATAGTATTAAGGATATGGAGCATGGGAAAGATAATAAGTAAAAATGACATGTCTAACCCTCACCTCAATCCTCTCCCTTTGAAGGGAGAGGAGGATAAATGGTTTTAAAATAAATAATAAATATGGGTGATTTTGAGGAGCAATATAAACGATTAAATAAAGCGCAAAAAAAAGCTGTTGATACTATTGAGGGTCCAGTTATTGTTGTGGCTGGTCCAGGTACTGGGAAAACTCAGATTTTGACACTTCGTATTGCCAATATTTTAAAAGAAGCAGGTGCTGGTATTGATCCAGAAAATATTTTGGCTTTAACTTTTACTAATGCTGGAGTTGTTGCAATGAGAGAGCGACTCTCGACGTTTATAGGTGCAGAGGAAGCTTATCGGACAAATATTTATACTTTTCATAGTTTTTGTGAAGAGCAAATTTCTCGTTATCCTGATTATTTTCCTTCTATTGTTTTCTCGCGTGTTGCTACAGATGTGGAGAAGATTCATATTATTGAAAAAATATTAAAAGAAAGTGATTTAGAATTTTTAAAAACATTTGGAAGTGATTTCCATTATGTTAAAGATATCTTGTATGCCATTGACAATCTCAAAAGAGAAAGTATTTCGCCGGAAGAGTTTATCAGTAGGATAAAAATACAAAAAGATGATATTTTGGCAAACCCTGGTTCATACTATAAAAGGAATACCAAGAAAAACAAAAAAGGTGATCTTAAGCCAGATGCACTAAAGCCGATTAAAAAAAATACAGAGTTGCAAGTAGTTTATAAATTGTATCAAGAAGCATTGAAAGAACAGAAGTTATATGATTTTACTGATATGATTATGCAATTTGTTACGGTGGCGGAAAATGATGAAGAATTTGCAAGCGTCCTTAGAGAACAATATCAGTATATCTTAGTTGATGAACATCAAGATACAAATGATGGACAAAATCGTGTAATTGATATATTGACATCGGCGGAACATTTGGGAGATGCTCCAAATTTGTTTACTGTGGGAGACGATAAACAAGCAATTTATCGATTTCAAGGTGCGAGTGTGGAAAATTTCTTACATTTTGAGAAGAAATTTCCCAGTGCAGAAATTATTCATTTGGAAGATAATTATCGTAGCGCACAAGGAATACTTGATGAGGCACACACCTTGATTACGAGTGGAGAAGGAGATAAAGGACATACGGAATTAACGGCTTTTCAAAATACGCAAGCTGATATCACTGTAAAACATTTCAATACGTATCGAGATGAATTAGTACATATTGCAAATGATGTTGAAAAAAAGATTGAAAGTGGTGTGTCTCCAGAAGATATTGCTGTATTTTATCGAGAGCACAATAATGTCAATCTTATAAAAGAAGTCTTTGAAAAGAAAAAAATACCATTTGTTGTGGCATCAAAACAAGATATTTTGGATGATAGTGAAATACAAAAATTAATATTATTATTGCAGGCGGTAAATGACCCAATCAATAGCATGATTTTGTCTAAAGTATTGCTTACAAATATTGTTTCAATTAAAACATCGGATGTACTTGTTATTCTTGATGAATATAAATCTCTGTCGCGCTCGGTATCCCTTTTTAAAGTATTGCAAAATAAGGAGCAATTAGAAAAAATGGATATAATTGATGTTGAAAGTGTTTTGAAATTTGCAACATTTATTGAAAAGCAAAAGGCAAATGCACATAATATGAATTTTTTGGAGTTTTTTGAACAATTTGTGAGTGAAAGTGGTTTTTTGGAATCCATACTTGCGATGGAAGATCATATATTTTTACTTAAAAAACTAGAACGATTATTTGATGAAGTACGTGAAAGTGCATCGAGTAAGAAAGGATACTCACTTACAGATTTTATAATACATATTAACACATTTGAATTATACAATTTATCAATGAATGTTGTGCGTAGTGCTAGTGTGGAAGGCGTAAATCTTATGACAGCTCATGGTTCAAAAGGATTAGAATTTGAGCATGTGTATATTACAAACGTAGTAAATGGCTTGTGGGGAGGAAAAAGAAAAAATCAAAAGTTTGATTTACCAATTAGCACAGTATCTGGAGACATTGAAGATGAACGGAGATTATTTTATGTTGCAATAACTCGTGCAAAACAATCACTGTCTATATCGTATGCAGACTATGACGTGGCAGGTCGAGAGAAATTGCCGTCGTTGTTTATCTCAGATCTCAATGCAAATTTGATTGATGTTGAGCAAACAGTAGATGATACTGTAAAAGTATTTTTTGCACCACGATTACGAAGTGTCGCATCACTCGTGTCGCTTGAGTATATACGAGATAAATTTCTTTCAACTCAACTTTCGGCAACAGCACTTAATAATTATTTTGATTCTCCTCTATTATATTTTTTCCGTAATCTTGTGCGATTGCCAAGTGTGCAAAATAAGACACTTTTGTATGGTAGTGTGCTTCATGGAGCATTGGAAAAATTCTTTTTACTTTCAAATGAGGCGGGGAAATTACTTCCAAAAGATGTTTTGATAGATGCGTTTAATACGACACTTTTTGCAATGCGTGTACCCACAGAGTATTATGATTCTATTGAGAGACGAGGTCTCGAAGCTCTTTCTGGGTATTATGATAAATACAAGGATTCTTTTAGTGTGGATGTTATAGTAGAAAAAAAGATTAAGGCTATTCCATTTGATTTGGACAGTGGTGAGCAAATCCTGTTGACTGGAGCAATAGATAAAATGGAAACAAAAAGTGATGGAACTGTATCTGTTATTGATTACAAAACAGGGAAGCCATGGAGTAGATTGCAAAAGGATAAAAAAGAGTCATTAAATAGACAAGTTGTTTTTTATAAATTATTGCTGAACTCATATAATGATGGTCAATATAATATGACTGAGGGTACGCTTGATTTTATCGAACCGCATCCACAGACACATGAATTTGAGAGAGAGGTGGTATCTGTGTGTGATGAGGACGTGCGTCAATTAAAAGAGCAAATTAATATTTTTGCTAAAGATATTCTGTCAGGAAATTTCCTAGATCAAAATATAAAGCAAAAGTATGGTGATAAGTCTTTGGATGAATACATAAAATTACTAAATATTTTAAAGAAATAAAATTATTACAAATTTTATATTTTTATGGTATGCTAGATGTATAATTAGATGTATATAGATTTATGATAAATAATTTTTTTGAGAATGAATTTTTGTCTTATGTAATTTGGGGCAATTCTATATCCGGGTATTTAGATGCACTTTTGTATTTTGTAGCTGTGTTTGTCGTATTGTTCGTTTTGCAAAAATTTATCATGACACGTATAGCACGATTTACAAAAAAAACTTCAACTGATGTAGATGATGTAGCAGTTGAATTTATGCAATCAATCAGGCCACGTTTATATGTTGTGTTGGCGTTTTATTTTACGTTACATATATTAAATCTGAGTAGCATTGTGCAAAATATTCTTAATGTTATTATAATAGTAGTTATTGTATTTCAATTTACGCGGTCAATTCAGATTGTCATTGAGTTTGCTGCACGTAAATTAGGTAGTGACGAGGAATATGATCATGCAAAAAGTGCAGCTCAATTACTTAGTGCCATTACGACAATTGTTATTTGGGTATTTGCTATTATTTTGATTTTGTCTAATGTTGGTGTTGATGTAACGTCGCTTATTGCCGGAGTTGGTATTGGTGGTATAGCCATTGCTTTTGCACTTAAGGAAATTCTTTCTGACCTATTTTCTTCTTTTTCTATTTATTTTGACAAACCTTTCAAAGCGGGTGATTTAATAAAAGTTGGTGATGATATTGGGGAAGTGCAAAGAGTTGGAATTAAAACAACACGTATTAAAGCGCGTACAGGTGAAGAATTAGTTGTATCAAATAAAGATCTCACATCATCACGTGTGCACAATTATAAACGCATGGAGCACAGAAATGTAAGATTTAACTTTGTAATAGATTTTGAAACGTCAAGTGAAAAGTTGCGATTGATTTCAGAAAAAACTAAAGAAATTATAGAACAAATGGATGATACGGAGTTAGTGCGTGTGCATTTAAAAGAATTTGGAGAATGGGGATTTATTTACGAAGTATATCATAGGATAAATTCTCGTGATTTTACTTTATATAGAGATGTGCAACAAGAAATTAATTTTAGGATCGCAAAAATGCTCAGTGACATATCTGTAGAAATAGCTGTGCCAGAAAAACGATAGCAAAGTTTGTGTTAGTGTATTTTTTAAAGCAAATTATAGAAAGAAATTTCTACAGTTTGTTTTTTGTTTGATTTTGTTTGATTTTTTTGATATGGTTAATGATACTTTTTGATAGAAATATATTTATGATTAATCCAAAAAATGCAGAAGTGATGGCACCTGTTGGTAGTTTTGAATCACTTGCAGCCGCAATTAATGCTGGGGCTGATAGTGTATACTTTGGTGTGACTCAGCTTAATATGCGTGCCAAAGCTGCTCACAATATGACAATCAGTGATCTGGCTGAAATTACAAAAATCGCACATGACAGTGGTGTGAAAACTTATCTTGTTGTAAATACACTGCTTTATGATCATGACGTTGTTGTAATGCGAAAAATTATAGATACAGCAAAGGAAAATGGAGTAGATGCTATAATTGCGTTTGATTTTGCTTGTGTAAATTATTGCAATGAAATCGACATGCCTGTGCACATGTCTGTGCAGTTTTCTATTTCAAATTATGAGACTGTAAAATTTTTTGCACAATTTACAAACCGTGTTGTGTTAGCTAGGGAACTTAATTTGGAACAAATTAAAAATATTTATACACAAATAAAGGAGGAAAATCTGCAAGGTAATGAAGGACGAGAAATGGAAATTGAGGCTTTTGCACATGGAGCTCTTTGTGTTGCTCAATCAGGGAGATGTTGGATGAGTGTTTATACTGATAATTCTAGTGCAAATCGTGGGGCTTGTAGACAGAATTGTCGTGCAAAATATAAAGTTACCGATGTAGATACCGGAAATGAGTTGGTGGTAGACAATCATTATGTAATGAGTGCAGCTGACATTTGTACAATTGATTTTTTGGATGAGGTATTGGATGCTGGCGTGCAGGTATTAAAAATTGAGGGTAGAGGTCGTTCACCAGAATATGTAGCAACTGTTGTGAAAACTTATAAAAAAGCATTGAAAGATATAGAAAATGGTGTGTATACAAAAGAAAAAATTAAAGAATATTTTGTAGATTTAAAAAAAGTATTTAATAGAAAATTATCTCATGGGAATTATTATTTGGGTAGGGAAATTTTAGAATATAGTGATGTACATGGTTCTAGGGCAACACATGAAAAAGAATTTATAGGAAAAGTTACACATTATTATCCAAAAGTAAATATTGCAGAAATAAAAGTTGATACAGGAAACATAAAACAGGGAGATGAATTTTTGTTTATTGGTAAAACTACTGGCGTATTGGATGGAAAAATTAAAGAATTAAGAGTGGATGGTAAGAAATTTAAAAGCGCTACAAAAGGTGATGTAATTACTTTTGAAGTTTCCGATAGAGTGCGTATAAATGATAAATTATATATTGTAAAGAAAAAAGAAAAATATCAATAATGAAAAATAAGTTTTTTATCATGAGAGTAGACGATGATAAATTTTGTGTTATTATATATTTATAAGAAATAATATTATATATTTATGGGAACAAATAAAATAACGGTTAGTCACAAGAGAAATGATTGTATAGGCTGTGGGGCTTGTACAATGGCAGCGCCAGATCAATGGTCAATGAGTGAAGAGGACGGCAAAGCAACACTGAAGGGAGCTGAGTGGAAAGGTGAAGAATTTATGGTTGGTGAGATTGATGAAGATGCACTTGAAGCAAATAAGGAAGCAGCAGATTCATGTCCTGTGCAAATTATTAAAATCAGTGGATATAATGATTAAACTATAGTTAAAAACAAGAAAGAAAATCTTAGGTAATAGCCTAAGATTTTTTATCTATATTATTAATATATACGAAATAGTTATAATTTGATATGATTTTATATAGTTGTTTAACAAGAAGTTAAATATAAAGAGAAGGAGGAAAATAATGAAAAGTATTGAGGAGCGTGTTATAAGTGTTATTGTAAAGCAACTTGCTGTTGATGAAGAAAAGGTTGTGCCAACGGCAAATTTTGCTGATGATTTAGGCTCAGATTCACTTGACAACGTTGAGTTAGTCATGGCATTTGAAGAGGAATTTGATATTGAAATTCCTGATGAAGATGCAGAGCAAATTACGACCGTGCAATCGGTTATAGATTATATCAAAAAATAAAAAGTAGCAGGTCTAAAAATCTCTTGCAATAAATATTGTAAGAGATTTTAATTTTTTATTTTTTTGTTAATTCAAAGTGATCATTGATATCTTTGATTTCATAACCTTTTTCATTGAGTTTTTCTC
>JALVPE010000010.1:3870-6996 GCA_027031945.1 Candidatus Moraniibacteriota bacterium | reverse complement strand
GTATAATTTATTTCAAAAAAATATTTTTGCTCAAATCTTGACAATTTTTTTATAGCACTTTTTGAATAAGTTTGATAAATATATAACATATGACTGAAACCAGTATTATAATACGTACCAAAAATGAGCAAAAATGGATTGGTGTAGTATTAGAGAAATTACAAAAACAAACATATAACGATTTTGAAATTGTAGTTGTTGATTCAGGCTCAACTGATAATACTATTAAAATTGCAAAAAAATATACTGATAAAATAATTAATATAAAACAAAAAGATTTCTCTTATCCATATGCACTAAATATTGGTTGCAAACATGCTAGCGCAACTAAATATTTTGTAATGCTCAGTGCACATTCATTGCCTATTTCAAATACTTGGCTTTTTGATGGTATAAGTAATTTTGGAGACAAAAAACTTGCTGGGGTTTACGGAAATGTGTGGGCATTGCCAGATGGGACTATTTGGGAAAAAATTATTTTTAACAAACAAATTGGCAAAGTAGAAATGAAATTTAGGAGAAAAATAGTCGTCAAAAAATCCAAAATGGGCACGATGGGATTTACAAATGCAATTGTCCGCAAAGATTTATGGGAAAAACATCAATTTGATGAAAAATATGGTGCAGGAGGAGAAGATGGGGAATGGGTAAGATTTTATCTTAAAAAAGGGTTTTATTTTATAAAAGATGCAAATTTTTCAGTATATCACTCACATGGATTAGGATTAAAAGGACTATATAAACAACATAAAAATTGGAAATCACTTACAAAACCAAGGCCTTTTGAAAAACTAGACTTTAGAAAATTTGATTGACAAAAAGACGATTTTGATGTATATTTAGAAGTCAAACAGTTGTTTTACAATTCACATACAAACATAAAGATGGGGGTAAAATTATGCAGACAAAAGAAGAAATGGTTATGATAGCTACACGAGAAGCTCAAATATTTACTGAGACAATTGTTGTGGGTGTTATCCTGACCGTGATTTATTTTGCGTTATTATGGCTCAATAGGAATAATCGTGTAGAGTGCTACGCTCCTGTGGAGTTATCTGGAATGCTTTGTATAATTCCGGAAATTTTTATGTCGGTATTATTGACTGTACCTTGCGCTCTATGGATTGGTTTTTTTTCACTCAGTAATGCAGTCGTGCCTATAATGATATATTTTGGTATATTATTCATATATCGAAAGAGCATTATTACGTATATGAATAAGGCGTAGAAGGAGACTTGAAATGAAAAAAAGTGTCTGTAAGATTGCTCTTTTTTCGGATCCGCATTTTTCCGTTGATTCAAAAGAACGGGAAGAAAAGTGGTTTCCACCACTCTGTAATATTATGCCCAAATGGATGACAAGAAAATTTCTGAAGTTTTGGGATGATTTCACCCAGCGTGCTTTTGCCAATCTGCTCATGCATTTAGGTGCATTCGCGCCATTTGATTTGGTTATCGGGTGTGGAGATTACACACCAGGCACCAATGAACGTGGTATGATTACAAATGAGTCTGTCCAGCAGTATAAAACTTTTGAAAAAGTTTACAATACTGCACTTGGACATGTCCCCAAAATTCTTGTTTGGGGAGACCATGACATTGGATACAAATTTGATGTCAGCGCTAAAACTGGTGTCAAAATTGGTACTGAGGCTGGTGGTGTCACGACTTATAGTGTTGCTCGTGCCGAGGAGCTCATAGGTGAGCCCTTTGGTGTGCTGGATATAGGTTTCAAGAAATTCGTATGGATTTCTACTAACCTAATTCGCAATGTCGGGATCAATAGTGACAAAGAGCTTCGTGTTTTGCAAAAAATGCAAGAAGACTTTGTTGAGAGAATATTACATGAAGCAATAGATGGTGAGGTAGTTTTTTTGTTGCATGACCCAACAGCTATCAATCTATATGAAGGTATTGGACTCTTACTAAGAGTAAATACCAATAAGATTGAAGCTGTGCTACATGGACATATGCATGCACGATGGTTTGCAAAATTGATGAGGGTTTTTTATAAGCCCTATCGTCAGTTTTGCAAATTATTCCCAGTATATGTCATCCCTGCTTCTTGGGGGATGCTTGGCATCGGGAAGGGATTTGGAGTTATGGAAGTTTTTTTCGATGAAACCATCGAACTTCATCGGCTGTGATGAAGCAGCCCTGCAGACAGAATTGTTTGCAGGGCTTTTTTATTATATAATTTAGTAAAGATAATTGTTTACATATATAACATGAAAAATGAAGCATTGACTATAAATGAAATATTTGAAAATCGTAAAAGGTTTATACCTGAAATAGGCGAACAATTAGAAAATGAGCAAACTGCAGAAGTAGAAATAAATGGAGAGAAGCTTGCAATTGATCATAGGGTTATATCTGTGGAGCAATTAGAGGATAAAAATGCTGATCCAGTGCTTTTACTGCCTGGCTTTGGATCTGGTTGGGAGGGGATAGCTGAATTGGGTTTTTCACTTGCTTGTGAGGGAAGGAAGGTTATTTTGCCTTCTCTTCCTGGTTATGGTAATTCACAAAATCCTTCAGAGCAATATTACAAAACAGATGATTTTGATAATGAAGCGGAGGTTATAAATCAATTATTAGAACAAATTGAATTGGGAGGTAAAAAAGTACATTTAATAGGTCATTCCATGGGCAGTGAGATATTGGCCACTGTTGCACAAAAATACCCTGATAAAGTTGCAAGTTTAGTTTTACTTAATTCCTCTGGAGTCAATGAAGAAGAAAACTCTATTGCACTATCTACAAAGTTTATTGCTTCAGGTTTACATACTTCTGCAGAATTTTTTGTAAGAAATATTATATCAGGTGAAAAAGATTATGAAAAAGAGCTTTATAAATTTATCAAAAAGCCAAAGAGTCCATTTGAAAAGAACAGACTTAAACAAAGGTCCGCAGAAGCCAAAAAAGTATCAAAAGGTCATTTACTAGAAAAGTTAAATCAAATTGACATTCCTATAACATATATTTCAGGTCAATTAGATTCCGTTTTTCCACCAGGTAATGAAAAAGACAGCGAATCTCAATTGGCGAGAATTGTTGAAGCTGTGGATAATAAAGACAAAATAGAAAAGAGTGTGATGTTGGGATTGAGACATAACACAACTTTAG
>JALVPE010000010.1:0-3860 GCA_027031945.1 Candidatus Moraniibacteriota bacterium | reverse complement strand
TGCATAAATTGGCAATGATATTGCAAAAAAGGTAAAAATTTAGTAATATAATAAAAGATATGAAGGATTTCCTTCTGGTTTTATCGTGAAAAATTTATGGAGCAATACGTTCAAAAGTTACATACTCTTACAGTTAAGCGCGGGCGAATATTACCAAATGAAATGGTAAATAGGTATTATCAAGATCTAAATATTGTAAATAAACCATTTCACTTCAAAGGCACATCAGATGTATGTGTTGTTTTGGTGCATGGTTGGACTTCTACTCCATATGAGATGAGAGTTTTGGGGGAACAATTAAATGCCGAAGGGCTAGGGGTTGATGCACCACTTTTATCAGGGCATGGACTGCAACCTGAGTGTCTAGAAAATGTAACATGGCAACAATGGAAAGATGATGTTCAAAAAGCTGTTGGTCGTGTGAAAAAGCAATATAAGAAAGTTTATGTAGGAGGTATGTCAATTGGAGGTAGTTTATCACTTCATGTGGCAGTTGATAATCCAGAAGTAGATGGACTTATACTTATGAGTACTCCATATAAAATGCGTCATGAAAAATTGGGATTTGTTATGGCACAAGTAACTAGAAAATTTGTAAATTATAAGAAAAAATATTATCCAAGAGTTTTGAATGCAGAGCCTAGTATTACACAACTTATCTCATATCAACGCTATCCAATTAGCAGTGCATTTGAGGCATTTGATGCAATCAAAAAGACTCATGATAAATTGCACAAAATTACACAGCCAACATTTTTAATCCAACCTGAAAGAGATCACTTGATAGCAAAAAGTAGTATATTTGAAATCTACAAGCGTTTGCCGTCTGAACAAAAAGAAATGCGACTTATCAAGAAAGCAAGTCATAATTTTATGGGTAATGGTAGACATAAGCAGGTTTTTGATGATGTGGTTGCCTTTGTAAAACAAAACTAGAAGTCAAATGAAATTTGTATAATTTATACAAATTTTTTGTTACGTAACAAAAAATATATTAAGTATGAAAATAGCGATATTTACAAATAATTATTTACCAAATCCATATGGAGTTAGCACCTCTGTAGAAGGTTTTCGTCAGTCTCTTCTTAATATGGGACACACGGTTTACATTTTTGCGCCAGAGTGGGGTGATAATACTGATGATGAAGAAAATATTTTTAGATATCCATCGGTAAAAGCTCCTACAAAAATAGATTTTTCTATTGTGATACCATATTCAAAGAAGATAGATAAAATTATAAAATCTTTGGATATAGATATAATTCATGCGCAGCATCCAAATTTACTTGGCTCTGTTGCAAATAAATGGTCAATCAAAAAAGAAGTACCACTTATTTTTACATGGCATTCTCTTTATGATAGGTATGCACATTATACTCCGATTATTCCAGAAAAAATATCTGGTCACTGGGCTATGAAAGAAGCTATTGGTTTTGCTAATGATTGTGATAACGTTATTGTCCCAACTAATTCAATTATAGATGTTTTAAAAAAAACCGGAATTGAACACAAAAGGATAAGCGTAGTTCCATCAGGTGTGGAAGAAAAATTATTTGCACTTCCAGATGGTAAAAAAATAAGACAAAAGTATAAAATTGCAGATGACAAGATTGTGTTAGGTACAGTATCACGATTAGCAGAAGAAAAAAATGTTTTATTTTTAGCTGAAGCTGTGGCAGAAGTTTTAGAGAAGAATAAAAATACAATTTTTATATGTGGTGGCGAGGGAGATTTGTCAGATGAAATGAAAGAGATTTTTCAAAATAAAAAAGTTGATAGTCAAGTAATTTTTACAGGTAAGATTGAGCGTGAGGATGTAAAAAATTATTTAGACGCATTTGATATTTTTGTGTATGCTTCAACCTCTGAGACACAAGGCACAATTGTAACAGAAAATATGTACACAGGAAAACCAATTGTGGCAGTAAACAAAAACGGAGTAGGGGACTTGATAGAAAATAATATTAATGGTTTGAGCACAAAAGAAAATAAAAAAGATTTTATCAAAGCTGTGCAAGAACTAATAGACGATAAAGACAAAAGATTAAAAATAGGAACAACCGCAAAAAAAATCGCACAAGAAAAATACACCACAACAGCTTGCACTGAGAATTTGTTGAGTGTGTATGAAAAAGTGATTGAAAATTATAAATTAAAGTAGAAAATTAAAGAGCATTTTTATGATATACTAAATATATAAATAAAATTAAAATTAAAAATATGGTTAAAAAAATAATTGGAGGCATTATTTTTATTGTAGGATTTGGATTAATATCACTTTCCTTGATTGTTATGTACATGATGTCTTATTTTCTTTCTTCATTATCATTTTATGGAATATTTTCTGAAGTGCCATTTTTAATTACTCTTGTAGTTATTTTTGTTGGACTATTAATCTGTATACAAAGTTTAATGCTTATTAGAGAAAGAACTTTAGATATAAATATTGGCAAAACAAATATTATAACATTGAAAATAATAAGTAATACATTGTTTTGGTTAATTTTCTTATTTTCTATTGTTACTTGGATAGATCTGATAACCATCATGAATTTTGAAGGGCTGTTATCACATATCTTGTATGTTTTGGTGCCACTATTTATTATAGTATTTTCTGTAATTTATTATTTTTGGTTTAAGTATGAAATAAATAAATATGCATATGATAAAAAGCAAGTACAAAAAACATTAGGTTTCAATTTAGCTTTGAGTGGTATAATATTACTTTTACTAATTGGTAGCAATATTGTTCGCAATATTTATACGTGATATATTGAATATATAATATAATTTATAAATACGAATAATGAAAAATAAAAACACAGTAAATAAGAAAAATTTTAAAAAAGTAAATTTGGATAGTAATGGTGTTAATTTTGAGAATAGCACTCAGGATGCTTCAAAAGAAAAAGTTTTAATATTCAATCTTTTGATTGATATTCTTTTTGTTGTTTTGGTATCAATTTTGGTTATAGCAATTCCATTTTTGTGGATTATTGGAGGATTTAAAGGAACTACTTTAAGTATTATGGTCCCTTTTGGGGTTCTTATTGTGTTGGTTGTATTGATATACATATATTCACAATGGAAAAAGAATCAAAAAATACGAAGGAGTTCTGATGATATTAAAAGGACACGTTTTATATTCAGCGTTATCGTCGTAGTTTTTTTCATTGGTTTTTGTATTTTTTTCATAAATCTATTTATCAAATCAGAAAAATCACAAAAAGAATATAATGAATTGCGTGCTAATGAAAATGCAAAAAAAGATGAAAGTGTAAAAAACAATCAAGACACACAAAATACAAGAAGTATAAAAATGGATATGGAAAGTAAGATTGATGTTATTAGTAAGTGTGTAAATGGAGATGGTTTTGTCGTGGAGCCTATGGCAGGTAAATATATTTGTAATAAACATAGTCTTACAAATATAAAGTGGAATGATATTGACAAATATGGAGGCAAATGGGGTGGATGTGAGTTTGTTATTGAGAGAGATGATAATAACATATCTAAACTTCAGTTTTGTGCGACATTAAACTCAGGAGAGGTGTTGAAATGTAATATAAATGGGTGTACTAATGCAGATATTGATGAAGATTTACATGCTAATAATCAGCTAGATACTGATAAAATTAATCAAGAGTCAATGCAAAAAATTGATGCTTATTTTTCAAAAGATGATAGTAATGTTTACTTTATTGATCCATATTCTGGTGAAAAAAGAAAAATAGACAGCGTTGATGTGGAAACATTTGTCCAAGGTGAGAAATGTAAGGCTTTGGAAATGTCGTTTAATTATTATTATAAAGATAAAAATAGAATTTATCGACCAGAAGAATTATTAACAGATAGATATG
>JALVPE010000009.1 GCA_027031945.1 Candidatus Moraniibacteriota bacterium | reverse complement strand
ATCGCAAATAATGTAACCGCTAGTAATGGTATTCATGAAAACGGTGTGGATTTAAGGCTGGGCGGAGCCATTACGGAAAACACCACTATTGGCACCAATACTGATACTCACACTTTCACTATTAATAACGGAAACCATATAGAGATTAATGCTTTTGATAATATAAATGGTTATCAATCGGGAATGTGGATTGATAAGAGTGAAATGTCCCTAATTTTTGATGATGGAACAGATATTTCTCAACTCAGAATTGATACTTCCGGCCCAATGGTAATAGACTATCTTCATCATAGAGGTATTCAATATTATGCTGACTACTCTGCCAACTACACCAACCGAACTTTGGTGGATAAGGAGTATGTAGACAATGCCATCAGTACAAATGCTTACAATATTTATAATTCCGACGGAACACTAACCGGGAATAGGACTGTAAATGTCAACAATATGAGTTTAATGTTTGAGGATGTTGATTTTTTCCTTGTTGCGACACAAGACCCGATGAATGAGTACGGTATGACTATTAGTAATAGTAGTACGGTTATTGGGTACGGAGGACCTAGTGCAATCAACAGATTTTTTGCGGACAATTCAATGATTAGGATGTTCACT
The DNA here is from genome assembly GCA_027031945.1 of Candidatus Moraniibacteriota bacterium. Lineage (GTDB taxonomy): Bacteria > Patescibacteriota > Minisyncoccia > Moranbacterales. Next base: position 19,206 of record JALVPE010000009.1, on the reverse strand, counting down.
GAACACGGTGGCAATCAATCAGCAATAGAATTGAATGCTTCGCAAATGATTATAACCGACGCAATCAACCAAAAAGGATTAGAGTATGCTTTAGATTATTCAGCAAATTACACCAATCGTTCTTTGGTGGATAAGGAGTATGTGGACAATGCGGTTGCCAGCAGTTCTTCACCTTGGACAAGAACCGGAACCAACCTTTCTCCAACCACTGCCGGTGACGATGTACTGCTAAATGCCGGTGAAACTTTAAGCATTGCCGATTTAACACGGGGGTCAATTCCTTTTATCGGTGCCGGAGGATTGGTTACTCAAGATAATACTAATTTATTTTGGGATTCCGGAAACAATAGAATGGGTCTTGGCACCAACACTCCTTCATCGGTTCTTGATATAGACTCAAATGGAGCTAATGGAGTGGCGATATTAACCATGGGTAATACTGCCGGTGATATTCAAATGTTCCGAACCGATGCCAATCCGGAAAATTCGGTAACTGGTTCAATTGGAGATATTGCTTTTGATGGAACAAATGGCGAAGCATATATCAAAAACTCCGGCAATGGGACTAACACCGGTTGGTTGAGATTTTTAACCAGTGCTGATAATACCTCTCTTTGGGACACCGACTCCGATACCGGTATTCAAGTGGAAGAGTCAGCTGATGAGGATATGATTAGATTTGATACCGCCGGTACTCAACGAATGAGAATAGATAACAATGGATTGTTAAGTTACGGAACAGAAAAAACAGATTATAACCTTGCTTATTTTGGCACTCAGCATTCCGTTTTCACAGTTGTTCAAGAACCAACCGCTATGGCTACATTTGGTGGAGCTAAGTATAGCAATGATGCTGAGCCCGGTAGAATTACTTTTTTGAAGGCCAGAGGTAGCGAAGGGGCAGAAACCGCTCTGCAGGATGGTGATGAGATTGCTGAATTTGCCACAGGTGCCTACGATGGAACCAGGTATATGACAACCGGAGGTTTAATAGTCAAGGTTGATGGTTCAGTCAGTGCAGATAATGTACCATCCAAATTAGAATTTTTGACCAATACCGGCAACAATCTCGGCTCCGATGTCAGAATGGTTTTGGATCATAATGGTAATTTGGCTATTGGTGATTCATTCACTCCTTCCACCAGATTGCATATTAATTCCAATGATGTAAGTTCTACAGCTATTTTGACTTTGGAAAATAATTTTGTTGATATGCAAATGTTTGATACAAATGCTACGCCGGAAAATTCCATAACCGGTTCAATTGGAGATATTGCCTTTGATAGTGCTAATGGTGAGATGTATATTAAACATTCCGGAAACAGCACCAATACCGGTTGGCTTAGATTATTGCGACAAGGGGACTTGGCTTCTCTTTGGGATACCGATGCTGACACTGGAATTCAAGTGGAAGAAACAGCTGATGAGGATATGATTAGATTTGATATTGGTAATGCCAGTGGTACTGCCCATCAGGATGCGATGGTTATCAATGCTGATGGTAATGTGGGAATTGGCACCGATCAAGCCAGCGAGGATTTGACAATTTTTGGTAATTCTGCCGATTTGGAGCTTGAGTCGGCCGGTCAAAATGTTGGTACACATAATATTTATTTTAAACATGGCGGTGATAGCACGACCGGTAAAACATTTATCAGATCAACGGCCACCGGGGCCAACTCAAACAGTGATTTAAGTTTTTTTACTAATAGTGCCTCAAGATTTACAATAACCGCTTCCGGTCGGGTGCGTTCAGAAGCCGAACATTATTTAAGGAGAAATGCTCGCCTGGGTTCGGCGGTTAATACGGGAACTAAATATTTAAAATTTGCTCCTAATGAAGCCAAAGCTGCTATATTCTCTGTGCCGGCCGGATCTTTTGGTAGAGCTGATTTAAGATTTACTGTTGGTGACAATGCAGTGTCTACGGAAAAAACAGAAAATGATTACAGTATGATTATTGCCAGGAATGGACATGTAGGAATTGGTGATGCCATCACTCCCAACGCTCTCCTTGATATTCGGGGCGATGCGGTCTTCAATGATGACGGAGCTGATGCTGACTTTAGAATTGAGGGAGATAACGACCAGAGTCTGTTCTTTATAGACGCCGGTAATGACCGAATAGGAATTGGCACAAATACTCCGGGTTACAAAATGACAATAGATGATGGTGCTTTAATGTTGAGTAGCTCATCAACGCCGACTGCTTCTCAGGATTTTGCCGGAATTTATAGTAATAGTGGTGAGTTGTTTGCTTTTGATGATAGTGGTAATTCCACTCAAATTTCTCCTCATGATGAAAATGGTAAGTGGTGGTATAATTCTACAAACGTGAAAACGAACACTACTCTACAAATTAAAATGGAAGACTTGACTAAAGATTTAAACAAATTGTTAGGAGGAGGATATGTTATAGAAAATGGAATATTGGTAGATAAAGGAGAAAATGTTATTGAGAATTTGCAAAAAACAGTTTTGACTGACAGAGAAGTGATGACTGAGCTAAGAGAGGCCTTAAAAAATATTGATTCTGATGAATTGGAAAACAGGATTGAGGATAATAAAAACTTGATTGCGGAAATTAATGACAGTATCAAAGGTGTACTTGATGAAATTAAGCAACTTTGGAAAAAGGTAACAAAAAATTCTGATGATATTGATGAGTTGAAGAAAGAGTTCTGTAAGGAAAATGATGATCATTCTTGGTGTGATGACAAAGATGATGAAAGTAAGGAAGGGACTGAAAATAATGAAACATCGGGTAGTCATACGATAATGCAAAATGTCCAAACAATAGAAACAAAAATAGTAAATGGTGTTCGTCATGTTTTGGAGAAAATTGTATTTACTGCAGAAGTAGAATTTGAGAAAACAACTACATTTTTTGCTGATGTTGTATTCACAGATAAGGTAACATTTATGGATAGAGTAACTTTTGCAGATAAGGATATGGCAGGAACGGCTATTATAGAGAAAGGTAAGGATGAAGTAAATGTTAAATTTGGTAAAGATTTTGTATTTACACCTTTTGTTACAGCAACAGTAAATAATGCATTTGTATTATACAAAGTAACAGATGTAACAGAATCAAGTTTTAAAATTAAAATTCAAGAAAAAGCAACAAAAGATATTCAATTTACATGGCAAGCAATTACTGTAGGAAATGTTGATAATACGATCATTGATGATGAAAATAATACTCAGTTTGATTTAAACAATTCTAATGTTGAAAATACTGACGTTATTTCAGATGATGATATAAATGTTATAAACGAAGATTAGAATAATATAATGATTTGAAAATTTTTGTTTAGTATACACTATATTTTTATGGTATACTATACTTAGTGTAAATAAATTATTAAAAATATCAATATTGTGAATAAGAAAATACAAAAAATTTATAAGATAATTTGTCCTAGCCTAATAATTATGTTGGGAATTGGTTTATTTTTGGTTTCAGTTGCTTTATATAAGGAAAAAAATAAAAAAATAAGCCTTGAAGATATAGAAACTTTGCAAAAAGAACAGATTGATAACGTGTTAACAGAAATTTCAAAACACATGGTTTTGCCAAAAGATGAACAACCAACAGTTGCAACAATTACTAATGTTGATGAATTAAAAAAACAAATGCCATTTTTTGATAAAGCACAGAATGGATTTAAAGTTGTTGTTTATAAAGAAAAAGCAATTTTATTTGATCCTACAAATAAACTTATAATTGATGTAGCTCCAGTTATTCAGCAAAAAGAGGGTGAATTACAACAAAAAGCAGAGATATCAAGTGAAAATAATAATGGTAATGAAAGTTTAAATGCAGAAACTGAAAAAAACCAAAAAGGAAACGAAGAAAATAAAGAAAATACGGAGAATATGGATGATAGTGATGTGGAAAAAGATATGATAACAGTAGAATTAAGTGATAATATGCCAATTAATGTGAGAGATGAAGGTTCATTGGAAGGTAAGAGGATTACAAAAATTAAGGAAGTTGGTGAATTTGAGAAAATCGAGGAGTCCGGTGATTGGGTTCATATTGTAATTCCGGAAACAGATGACAGTGATCAAATAGAAGGCTGGATTCATAAAAAATTTGTTGTAGAATAATGTATAAGTTAGTGTAGTATCTTTTGACAATTTTATGCAAGTCTTTAAATACTTAATTATAGAAAAATGTCATTTTCGCGAAGCCTGCCTGTCCGGTAGGTAAGGTGTGAGGGAATACAATTTCATTAATTGACATAAGAATTGATAAAATGTTATGATATTTATAGAAATTTAGTTCAATAGGCGTGGCGAGTCTATATTTTTGTCAAAAAACAATTTAAAATTTAGAAGAGCTTGGATTTTTAATCCAAGAAAACAGGTGGGACCGCGGGCATTGGTTGTAGGAGTTTCTTGAGCAAAGGAAATTTGTAAAGCTCGTCCTGATTATTTCAAAAGAATGTTTTTGGAATTTTTGGGACGAGTTTTTAATTTTATAAATAGTTTTTGTTTATTATTATGTCAAAAGAAAAATCAATTGATGTTGTCGTACGTAATCTTTGGGGAAGTTGGAAAGACTTATACAACTTAATTAAGAGAGATATGGAAGAGTGTAAACGTCGTGGAGTAGAAGATGAAATAGGTACACAACAATTCAAAAGAAACTTGATGGGTAATGCACAAATGTCCACAAATGAGTTTAGGGATGCTTCTCAAGCAATAATGATGACAATTAAAAAAATCAACGAAGAACAAAAAGAGTCAAAAAATGAAATAAATGATACCGTTGTTACTGGAGAGATGATTAAAGATGCACAATATCAAGAATTACGTGAGATGAAAAGAGCTGGCGGTAAAGATGCCTACATCAAAACAATGTTTAAATAATAATTTAATAAATATAATATGACAAATGATACAGATACAATGAATAAAATTGTTAGTTTTGCAAAACGACGTGGTTTTGTGTTTCCATCAAGTGAGATTTATGGTGGTTTTGGAGCAGTTTATGATTTTGGTCCGTATGGGACAGAATTAGCAAAGAATATACGTGAATTTTGGTGGAAAAAAATGGTACAGGAAAATGATAATATAGTTGGATTGGACAGTAGTATATTTATGAGTCCAAAAGTGTGGGAAGCTTCCGGGCATGTTGGCGGATTTAGTGATCCACTTGCAGAATGCAAACAGTGTCATACACGTGTACGGGTAGATCATTTATTGGAAGATATTGGCGTGTTTGCAGATGAAAAAATGACAGAAGAAGAAATTAATGAATTGTTATTGGAAAATAAAGAAAAATTACGATGTCCAAAATGTGGTAGTAGTGATTTTTCTGAAGCAAAAAGTTTCAATTTACTTGTACAATCAAATTTGGGGAATTTTACAAGTGATTGGAATAAAGAACCAACGTATTTACGGGGAGAGACTTGTCAGGGAATTTATGTGAATTTTAAAAATGTATTGGATAGTACGCGAGTGAAAGTTCCTTTTGGTATTGCACAAATTGGCAAGGCATTTCGCAACGAAATTACAGCTAGACAATTTATTTTTCGCAAGCGAGAATTTGAACAAATGGAAATGCAGATGTTTGTGCATCCGGATAATGCAATGGACACATATGAAAAATGGAGAGAAAAAAGATGGCAATACTATTTAGATTTAGGTATTAAAGAAAAAAATTTAAAATGGCACAAGCATGAAAATCTGGTTTTTTATGCGAAAGCTGCATGGGATATTGAATATAAATTTCCATTTGGATTTAAAGAGTTGGAGGGAATTCATGCTAGGGGTGACTATGATTTAACTCAGCATGCTAAATTTTCTGGAAAGAAATTAGAATATAGAAATCCTCAAACAGGAGAAGTATTTGTGCCACATGTTGTAGAGACTTCTGTTGGACTTGATAGAACATTTTTAGCAGTACTTACCGATGCTTATGTAGAAGAAGAACTGGATGATGGTAAGTCTCGGATAGTGTTGAAGTTGCCTGCAAACCTTGCTCCTGTTAAAATTGCTGTTTTTCCACTTATGAAAAATAAGCCAGAGCTTGTGACAAAAGCACGGGAATTGTTTGATGATTTTAAAAAACAATATATGTGTGAATTTGACGATAATGGCAATGTGGGAAAACGGTATCGTCGTCAAGATGAAATTGGCACGCCATACTGCGTTACAATTGACTTTGATACACTTGAAACTGGCATGGTTACAGTGCGTAGTAGGGATACCATGGAACAAGAAAAAGTTAATATTAAAGAATTATCGAATTATTTTAGGAATATTTTTGATAAATAATATTAAATATGTCGTGTAGTTGAAAATTTTTTGATAAGAATGTCATGAAAATTGTTAGAATAATTAAAAAAATATTATTTCAACATAAGATTATTATAATACTTTTAATGTTGAGTGTGCTTGTTTGTGTTGACTTTATATCATTTAAAATTAATCAACATGGAAGTATATATGTTCAATTAGTAAAAAAATATTATTTTAATTCGGTTCTACAAGATTCACAAAATTTTTATAAGACATATGACGCTCCATTACAAACAGATGAGTTTGTAATGTTGCTTTGGCTTTGGTCAGAGCGAGCACGATATTTTGAAAGAGTGTTTAAAATCGATCCTTTTTATAGAATTTATAGTGATGAATGGAAAATTGATAATTTTAATATTGTTCGTAAAGCTGATTCACGTGAAGAAGTGGCTAATTTGGTCAAAATTTTTGGTAAAAATACAATGTTATATGATGTTGATAAAAATTTTGAGAATATTATGACAGATCCCACAGATGATATTGTTTTGAAAGCATTATATTGTGATGATAGCGGATATGATGATTTTGATTATGAATTGTTGAATGTTATTAAGGATGATGAGGGTGGATATGGAGATACACATTATTTATTGAGTTTGCTTTTTTTGGAGCGATTAGGGTGTGTAGATACAAGCGTACTTGTACGGGATAAGAAAAATGTTGTTCATAATATATTGGTAGCAGAAATGAAAGATCAAGAATTTAGTGATTTATTTGTGGAAAGAATTGTGCTTTTATATTGGGCGGGATATGGGCAGGATGTTAAATTTAGTTGGATAAATAAGGTAGCAAAAAACATTCAGAAAGATGGAGGATGGAAAGACAAGAATGCAAATAAAAGCGATCCACATGCTACGGGACTTGCATCTTTGGCAATAAAATATTTTATTGAAGACTTTCATAATAAACAAGTTTTAATAAAATAACGTTTAAAAAAGTTGACGAAATGCAAAAAAACCTATTTAATATAAGTAGGTAATATAATTATTAAAAATAGAAGCTTATGAAGAAAATGAGTTTAATTACAAGTTTGTTCGGCATATTTGTTTTTGTGCAAAATGTATTTGCAGAATGCACTCTTAATGGAAAAGTCGTACCATGTGAAGATGTTCCAAAATGGCCATTTGCTTTGTTGGGGTTGTTTTTTATAGTAATGATGTTGTTTTTAGTTTTCTGGATTTGGATGCTTATTGATGCATTGCGCAATGAGAAAGGAAATGATCTTATAGTTTGGTTGTTAGTATTGTTCTTTGGTAGTTTTCTTGGTGCAATTATTTATTATTTTGTACGAAAGAGAGGGCGTGTAACACAAGAAACAAATAATACAAAAACGAATGGAAATAGTTCTAATTAACTTTTAGTGTTCATAATATGAAAATAACAGTAGTTGATAGGAGGACGGGACGTAAAAAGTGTGCCAGTGTTGTTTTTGATGAGAAAATTAGGGAAAATAGGTTTGTTGTTAGTAACGGAAAAGAATTATTGGTAATCAAAGCACCAAAAAGAGCAGATATGACTATGCGTAAGTGGATTATTTTGGTGCGCACAATTATTCAAGAAGCAAAAAAATATAATTTAAAATGTATAGAAATTGTTTGGAAAGATTTGGTTAATTTTGATAATCTCGATAGTGAATTAGGACAGATTTTTGCAGAAGCTGTGTATATGGCACATTATGAATTTCGTAAATATAAGACACCGCCAAAAGAAGGATTTGGAGATGTTGCAGAGGTTGTTGTTATCGCACCAAAAAATACAAAAACACTTAAACGTCAAAATATAAAGAAAGGCATTACGATTGCCACACAAGTGAATTTCTGCAGAGATTTGGCTAATACTCCCGGTTGTGATATGACTCCAGCACGGTTTGTGGGAGCTGTGCGTAAAGCAATTAAGGGTACAAAAATTAAAATGCGTGTCCTTGATGAGAAACAGATGAAACGCAAGAAAATGCATGGCGTCCTTGCTGTCGGTCAAGGTAGTAAAAATCAGTCACGGTTTATTATTTTAGAATATATAGGTGCAAATCCACGACAAAAGCCAGTATGTTTGATTGGAAAAGGTGTAACGTTTGATACTGGTGGAATTGACACAAAACCGCATCCACATGCACTTGATATGATGATGGACATGAGTGGTGGTGCAGCAACAGTTGCGACAATTATTACTGTGGCAAAATTAAAGCTCAAAAAAAATATTGTTGTGCTTATACCTACAGTTGAGAATATGCCGGGAGGTAGCAGTTTTAAGCCGGGTGACATTGTAAAAATGATGGATGGAACACATGTGGAAATTGGTCATACTGATGCTGAGGGACGACTTATTCTTGCTGATGCACTTACTTATGCAAAGATGTATAAACCATGTACAGTTATAGATGTGGCGACATTGACTGGTGCGGCAATGGTAGCTTTGGGTGAGCGAGCAAGTGCAATTTTTACAGATGATGATGACTTGGCACAAAAAACGTTAGAAACGGCAGAATCAGTGGGTGATTATGCGTGGCGACTGCCACTTTGGGATGAATATAGTACAGAAATTACAGGGAATGTGGGAGATATTTCAAATATTCGTACCAAAGGTCAGCCCGGATATGGCGGAGCAATTACTGCGGCGGTATTTCTCAAACATTTTGCAAAAGAACACAAACAATGGATGCATATTGATATTGCACCGACAATGACAGCAGTGTTTGATGAACAACTTGCAAAAGGCGCAAAAGGTTCGCCCGTGCGATTGCTTGTTAAATTATTAGAACAATAATACAATAAATTTACTTTATTCAAAAACAACTCTTGAAAAAGAGTTGTTTTTAGTATATACTTGCAAAACTTATGAATAAAAAGAATCAGAATAAAATTATCATTAAAGGTGCACGTGAGCATAATCTCAAAAATATTAATCTTACGATTCCGCGAGATAGCTTTGTGGTGTTTACTGGGTTATCTGGGAGTGGTAAATCTACTTTAGCTTTTGATACTATTTTTGCAGAAGGACAACGTCGTTATCTTGAAAGTTTGTCTAGTTATGCAAGACAGTTTTTGGGACAAATGGATAAACCTGATGTTGATATGATAGAAGGACTTTCTCCAGCTATTTCTATTGACCAAAAAACTACATCACATAATCCTCGTTCAACCGTGGGAACTGTTACTGAAGTGCATGATTATTTGCGACTTCTATGGTCAAAAATTGGTGTGCCATATTGTCCAAAATGTAATGAGCCTATAAAAGTTCTTTCTACAGATGAAATAGTGTCTCAGATAATTAATGATAAAAATGAAGAAATAGAAATTTGTGCTCCTGTTGTACGTTCTCGCAAAGGCACATATTTGAAATTACTTTCTGACTATTGGGACAGGGGTTTTTTGGAAGCATATATTAATGGAGAATTATATAATCTTGATGAAGTTGATAAACTAAAATTGGATAGACATAAAAAGCATGATATTGATATTGTGATTGATAGCATGCACGCAACAGAAGAAAATATTTCTCGTATTTTTGAAGCGGTTGAAATATCTTTAAAAATCGCAGATGGATTGGTGCAAGTAAGAAAAAATAATGGTAAAAATATACAAACATTTAATCAAAAATTTGCGTGTCCAGATCATCCAAACATTGAGTTTCCAGAATTAGAACCACGACTTTTTAGCTTTAATTCTCCATATGGTGCTTGTAGTGCTTGTGAAGGTTTAGGAGCTAAAAAAGAAATTGATTGGAATCTAGCTGTGCCAGATTTAAACAAAACAATAGCTCAAGGTGGAGTGTTGCCGTGGAGTAATAAAAAATCAAATTCATATTATGGTGCAATTTTTCATGCTGTACTGCAACATTATCACATACCAGATAATAAGAGACTTTCAGATTTAACTGATAAGCAGTTTGATATTTTGGTTTATGGGGACGATGATCCAGATGAAATTGCAATCAGTCTGCGTAGCAAAAAGGGTAGTACTTGGAAATTTAATATTGAGTGGACAGGGATTGTGGGATTTTTGGAAGATAGATATAGACGCTCTGAGTCAGATGCAGTTCGTAAAGATATAGAACAGTACATGTCTCGTAAACCTTGCAGTGCTTGTGATGGCAGTAGGTATAAAAAGGAGGCATCTTGGATAAAAGTAGGTGAAAAAAATTTAAATGATGTTTCTCAAATGACAATTACGGATACAGTAAGGTTTTTCCAAAAATTAAAATTAAATACTCAGGAGAAAATTATAGGGGATAGAATTATAAAAGAGGTTATTTCAAGGCTTGAGTTTCTGGATAAAGTTGGGCTTGGGTACCTCACACTGTCACGTAGCGCTCACACACTTAGTGGTGGAGAAGCACAGAGGATTAGACTTGCAAGCCAAATAGGTTCACAACTTGTTGGCGTGCTTTATATACTCGACGAGCCATCTATTGGACTTCATGCTAGAGATAATTCTAAATTGCTTGAGACACTTCTGTATTTGAGGGATTTGGGCAATACTGTTGTTGTTATAGAACACGATGAAGAAACTATGCGAGCAAGTGATTTTTTGGTAGATATTGGACCAGGTGCAGGTCGTCGTGGGGGTAAAATTGTAGTAGCAGATACTCCAGAGAATGTTATGAAGCACAAAAAGTCACTTACAGCGCAGTATCTCCGAGGTGATAAGTTTATAGAAATTCCGCAGGTAAGGAGAAACATAAAAAATAAAAAAGTTTTGACACTTAGAGGTGCAAGAGAAAATAATCTTAGAAATATTACAGTTGAATTTCCACTAGGGATGATGAGTGTGGTTACAGGAGTATCGGGAAGTGGTAAATCAACTCTTGTGGAGCAGATTCTTTATAAGGCAGTAGCAAATAAACTTATGCGAAGTGCTACTAGACCAGGTAAATACAAAGAAATATTGGGACTGGAATATCTAGATAAAGTGATAATGATAGATCAAAGTCCTATTGGACGCACACCTAGATCTAATCCAGCAACTTATACCGGGATGTTTACACCAATTCGAGAGTTGTTTGCTCAGACAAAGGCAGCAAAAGCTCGTGGATATAAGCCTGGACGATTTAGTTTTAATGTAAAGGGAGGTAGATGTGATAATTGTAACGGTGATGGCTATCTCAAAATTGAAATGCAATTTATGGCAGATGTGTTTTTACCTTGTGATGTTTGTAAGGGTAAAAGATATAACAGTGAAACATTGCAGATTAAATATGCTGGCAAAAATATAGCAGAAGTTTTGGATATGACGGTAAACGAGGCAGTAAACTTTTTTGATGCATATCCTGCAATTTATAATATTGTCAAAACTCTCCAAGATGTGGGACTGGGCTATATTCACCTAGGTCAAAGTGCCACAACTCTCTCAGGCGGAGAAGCTCAACGAGTAAAATTAGCAACAGAACTAGCCAAAAAAGCAACAGGCAAAACTCTCTATATATTGGACGAACCAACAACAGGCCTACATTTTGATGATGTGGCAAAACTTCTCAATGTACTAAATAGACTAGTAGACAAAGGAAATAGTGTGGTAGTAATAGAACACAATATGGATGTAATAAAATCAGCAGACTGGATAATAGACATGGGCCCGGAAGGTGGCACAGGTGGCGGAAAAGTAGTAGTGGCAGGAAGTCCAGAAGAAGTAATAAAATACCACAAAGAATCCCACACTGCAAAATATCTGCGAGATGTTTTGAAGAAAAAATAATAACTTGCTGTAGTTAAGGTCCAACCTTCGGATTCCGAAGGCTGGACCTTATTATCGATGAATAAAATTGTACAGATTAATTATATATTTTAAATGTAGTGGACGGTCATGACCGTCCACTACATTTTAGATTATTTTTTGTAGAGTATAGTGTCTTTACATTGCCATGCCGGAGCTTCTAGCGAAGGCTGGTGCCTGTCTTTTTTGTTTGAATAAAAGTTTTTGATGTAAGTACATATGTAAGGATATATGTACTTACATTGAATATATTTTGTATAGTGTGGGTTGGAATTATTGACAATGCACATATAACTTGCTATATTTCTCTGTTACACGGGTATGTATTTACAAAACAATTAGGAGGATAAAATGTCAATATTGTCAGAAGAAGAATTGTTGTTTGATGGAGTATCACATTTTACTATACAGTCTTTTGCAGACTGTAATGATTATGGTTGGTTGAGTAAACTTAGTGACAAGGAAGTCACGCCATTAGCTCGCTCAATATTGGAAGTAAATAATATTGTTGCAACAAATGGAAATATTTACAAAGTGGCTATTGTGAAGCCGCGAGTAGGAGATGATGTGTTTTCTATTACGAGAAAAGCAGAACAATTAGGTTGGATGCCTAGAGAAAAAATTAATCCAGAAATTGCGTTATTGTTTTTTAAAGAGTGGTTCAGTACTACTATACCATTAATGAATGGTATAACAATTATTACCTTCATGCACAATTTTGTGCAAGATAAGTACAGAGTTCCAATGCATTTTGTTATTTTGAGGAATGACAAAAATAAACCTGTGTTATCCGCAAGTTGTAGTTATCCCACAGCGACTATGGATTATTACAATATAGGATTTCTTTTTGTGCAAAAGTTGGAGTAGATCTTTTTTCAAAACAGTGGATTAAATTTTAATCTACTGTTTTTAATTTTGGAAATAGATTTTATTTAAAATTGTTGATTTTTTGGTTTGTAATTGTAATATAGTTACAAAGTGTAATTTTTGTGGCACAATATTATATATGAAAAATATTGAACAAAAACTTAAAAAACTTCCCAAAACACCTGGTGTGTACAAGTTTTTGGATGTGCAAAAAAATATTTTGTATGTAGGAAAGGCTACTAGTCTCAGAGATAGAGTTAGACAATATTTCAGTGGACAAGATACTAGGGGGCAAAGAATTGAAAAGCTTGTTGTAGAATCTGATGATATCTCAGTGGTAGAGACAGATAGTGTTTTGGAAGCACTTCTGCTCGAGGCGGAACTTATTAAACAATGTCAACCTAAATATAATATTGAGGGCAAGGATGATAAGAGTTTTTCGTATTTTGTAATTACACACGAGGAATTTCCAAGAGTTTTGATAATGCACAAAACTGATTTTAATAAAGAAAAATATCAAACACCTATTTATAAAAAAGGAAAAATATTTGGTCCATACACTTCTCGTGATCAAATGCAAATAGCTCTTAAGATTATTCGTAAGATTTTTCCGTTTCATAATAGAAATGAAAAAAGTGAAAAAGGTTGTCTGTCATATCAAATTGGACTCTGTCCCGGTCCATATACTGGAGCGATCACAGTGAGTGAATATAAAAGAAATATGCGTAATATTTCACTTTTTCTCTCTGGCAGAAAGAAAAAACTTCTCAAAGATTTGAATAGAGATATGAAAAAATATGCCAAAGAAGAGGAATTTGAAAAAGCTGACAAAATTAAAAAACAAATTTTTGCACTGGAACACATTAATGATATTGCACTTATAAATAAATCCGAAGGTCCAACCTTCGGTATTCCGAAGGTTGGACCTTCGGATGCACGTTTTGAGGCTTATGATATATCGCATATTAGTGGAGAATATATGGTAGCATCTATGGTTGTATTTGCGGGTGGTATGCCTGATAAAAAATCTTATAGAAAATTTAAAATTAAAGCAGTGAGCGGTATAAATGATGTGGGAGCAATGAGAGAGGTGTTAGCAAGGAGGCTTAATCATTTGGAAGACTGGGGTGTGCCAGATTTAATTATTCTTGACGGCGGTAAAGGACATATAAATATGGCAGATGATTTGTGGCAAAAATTGAATATTAGAATTCCAGTTATAGCTGTAGCAAAGGGTCCAACACGTAAAAAATTAGATATTTATAGAAGTGAACTTATCAATATTGATAATAAATTTATCAAAGACAAGTTTGTGATAGAAAATTTACGAGAAGAAGCACATAGATTTGCGATTAATTATCATAAACAATTACGGGACAAGGATTTAATGACAAATTGTGAATTATAAATGATAAATTAGGAATGAAATAATTGATAATTAATAAAGTCCGACTTATGGTCGACCATAAGTCGGACTTTGTGTATAATATAGATAATTATCAATAACTTGTTTATATGAAAAAAATTATCTTTAGCGTCATTATTATTTTTTGTGTATTTTCTGCACGATATGTATATGCGGAAAGCATATTATCTTTTTATAGTGATATTACAATTAATACAGACGCAAGCGTGAATATTGAAGAAAATATTGTTTATGATTTTGGAGATGCGCAGAGACATGGAATATTTCGTACTATTCCAATTAAATACAAAACTGATATTGGTATGAGGACTATCAAAATTGCAGATGTAGAAGTATTTGTTGATGGTAATGAAGCAAATTATAAAATAAATAAAAAAGGTAAAGACTTGGAAATAAAAATAGGAGATGCTGACAGGACTATTACAGGTAAACATACTTATAAAATAAAATATAATGTAAAAGGAGCTATTAATTATTTTGAAGACCATGATGAATTTTATTGGAATGTTACAGGTAGTGATTGGCCAGTAGATATGATGAATGTTACTGCGGATGTTAGTTCACCTGGTAACACAAAATTAAAATGTTTTCAAGGAAGTTATGGAAGTGTGAGGGAATGCATTATTGTTTCACAAGATGATATGCATGCTTCGTTTAATTTTAACACTGTAGTTTCCGGTGAAGATTCAACTATTGTGGTTGGGTTAGTAAAGGGAGTTGTATATAAACCTAGTTTTGTTCAAAAAATAATAGGTTTTTTGGTAGATAATTGGATTGCATTTTTGCCTATTGTTGTATTTGTGTGGGCATTTAATACATGGTGGAAATACGGTAGAGATCCTCAGGGAAGTGGAACAATCGTACCTTATTATGATGTACCAGAAAATTTGTCGGTTGCTGAGGTTAGTGCAGTTATAAATAATGGATTAAAGACAAAGGATATATCAGCAATGATAATTCAATTAGCTGTTAAGGGGTATATTAAGATAAAACAGGAAGAAGTTGGAACAGTTTTTAAAAGTACTAAATATACTTTTTATAAAGTAGATGATGATAAAAAAAATCAAAAAACTTTAAGTGATGAGGAAAAGGATTTATTACAATATCTATTTTCTTATGGTAAGGAGGGTGTAGTAACAACTGATGATTTGGAAGATAAATTCTACACAAAAGTTGATAAATTACAAAGTAAAACATTAGAACAAATTAAAGAAAAGGGTTTTTTGCCAAAAGAATCGGATTATAGAGGCGCTATGTTTATGATTGTTGCAATATTGCAGTCAATTGTTTTGGGTGTTTTGACAGCATTTTTTGGAGGAATTGCTATTGTTGTTGCAATAATTAATTTTGTAATGTTGATTGTTTTTGCAATTATTATGGGTCACAGAACAAAATCTGGTGTAGAAATGAAAGAAAAATTATTGGGATTAAAATTATATTTGGAAACCGCAGAAAAAGATAGAATAAAATTTCATAATGCACCAGAAAAGAACCCTGAACGTTTTGAAAAACTGTTACCTTATGCAATGGTTTTTGGTGTGGAAAGAGAATGGGCGGAGCAATTCAAAGATATTTACAATGAGCAACCGGATTGGTATCAAGATGCGACTGGTCAGGCATTTAGTTCTGTGGTACTCGCTGATAGTTTAAGCTCATTTGGTGATACAGCATCTTCGGCAGTTTCATCAAGTCCTTCTTCTGCAGGTTCGGGAGGCAGTGGATTTAGTGGAGGTGGATCAGGTGGTGGATTTGGTGGAGGCGGTGGCGGAAGTTGGTAATATTAAATTATATGATAAAAAAATGTAAGATAGTTATTTCTTAATGTAAAAATTTTCTTTCTCTTTGATGTTTAAATCATAAACTAATTTTTAGAAATTTAGATAAATAAAAACCAACCATAAAATATTTCTATGGTTGGCATATAATTTCTTACAGTTTCCTTTTTCTATAAGGAATTCCATGAAATTTTTCTTTTTTTGATTGTTTTGGCATAATGCCGTTTATACATTTCACTATGTCATCTAACATAGTATCATACTCTGCTATACGCATTTTTTTCTTGCGTGTAGTAATCTCATGATGTATTTGCCCAAGTAATTTGTAAGCTTGCGCATTTTTTTCTTTTAATCGGCGCAATTCAACTTCATATTGATCGCATCTTAGGTCTTTTTTCAGGAGTTCCTTTATTTGAGACTTAATTTGTTGTTGTGCAATGAGAAATTCTTCGCCTGTATCATCAAGAGTCGATTGCAAGTTTTCAATGGATGCTTCTAATCGTTGTATTTTAGCAGCTTTTTCAAGCACAACAGTGGCATGTCCGTGGATTAAAGATTCTGTTTCTACATTGCTGCTGTGCATTTGTATTGCAATTAAGTCCAATGCCAAATCAAGCGCAGGAGATTCAATATCAAATCCAATGCAGGTAAATAATTTTTGCAACGATTCTTTCTCGTTTTGTATAGGCATTTTTTAATACCTCCTTTAGTTATTATCGTGATGTTTCCAGAAATGCCAGTCACGTTTTTCGTCTGGCTTTCTAGGACTTCCGTCTGTTCCTTCTTTATCTTTGAACTTGTCGGGTGTGCGGACACCATCTACAAATCCTTCAAAGCCTCGTCGAGCTCTCTTTCCAATATACTCTCCAATTATTTTGGATTTATTCAGGTCAATTTTGACGTTTTGGTAGTCATCGTCTGTACCAAATTTACCATCTCTTCCTGCAGAAATTGCCATATAACCAATGGCTCTTTCATTTTCGGCTACATCACGTTTTACGCAGATCGGATTTTTCCACCAGTCAAGGCAATCCTCGAAACAGTATCCAGTTTTCAAATCTCGTGCTCTGGCAATGCGTGCAGCTTCTTCAACACGTGATTTTGTAATAAAGTGTGGAATTATATATTGCCAAATGGCAAAAATAATACCAAGTACGACAAGAGCTATAGCGGTTAATTGAATTGGTGTAGGTGCAGGATTTTCACTAGACATTTGCATTCTCCTTTAAAATGTTGAGAGATTGTTAAAAAACATAAATTAAACTGCTATTTAAAACAGTGCTGTATCATAACAGTGTACAGTGGCTTTGTCAATACAACATTTTTATGCAACAATTAATGTATGACGAAAAAAGAAAAAGCTAAAAAAATTTTACAATTACTTAAAAAAGAATATAAGACAGTTGGACCGTTTATCCGGTGGAGCAATAAATTGGAATTATTGGTTGGTATTATTCTATCTGCACAATGTACTGATGAGCGAGTTAATATGGTTACCAAAGAATTATTTCAAAAATACAAAACGGCTAGTGACTATGCAAATGCTGATATTGGTGAGTTAGAAAAAGAAGTGTATTCTACAGGTTTTTATAAATCAAAAGCCCGAGCTTTAAAAGAAAATGGTAAAATTATTGAGACTGAATTTGGAGGAAAAGTGCCAGATAAGTTAGAAGATTTGCTAAAATTGCGAGGAGTATCACATAAAACCGCATATTTAGTATTGGCAAAGGCATATGGAAAGTATGAAGGACTGGCAGTTGATACTCATGTTTTTCGATTATCAAAAAGATTTGGTTTAAGTAACGCCAAGTCGCCTACTGTAATGAGTAGGGAGTTGAGCAAAATTATAGAACCAAAAAATTATCTGGAGTGGAATGAATATTGTATAACACACGGAAGAAAAATATGCATACGCAAACCAAAATGTGATGAATGTGTATTAAATAAAATATGCGCAAAAAACATTTAACTCACTACGATACTACGTAGTATCGTAGTGTAGGTATAATATATTAATTAAAAATTTATGGAAGAAAAGATATTACAAAAGTTAGAAGAACAAGATGTAAAAATAAATGCGATATATAAAAGCGTTGAACAGATTCGCAAAATATTTTTGGCAACAGCTATTGCTTCAGTGGTAACATTCATTTTGCCACTTATTGGATTGATTTTTATTATTCCATGGTTTTTGCATGTTATGGGAGATGCTTATAGTGGTTTATTATGAGAAATATAAATTTTTTGACACAAAAACCAATAGCACATCGTGGATTACATGATGGAGATGTTGCAGAAAACTCCCTTATTGCTTTTTCTAGAGCAATTGATGCTGGTTACCCCATAGAATTGGATGTTCAACTTACTATTGATGGTAAATTAGTAGTTTTTCACGATTGGACATTGGACCGTATGACAGGAGTGAACGGCATAGTGTCTGAAATGAAGTGTAGCAATATACAAAATTTAACTTTAGGCAATTCAAATCAAAGAATATTGCTTTTGGAAGATGTGTTAAATTTGGTAGATAAAATAGTGCCAATTGTTATAGAAATAAAAAGTAAATCATATTTTAATTTTGAAATTTGTGAAAAAGTTGCCTCTGCGTTAAAAAAATATAATGGAGAATTCGCTATATCCTCTTTTAATCCTTTCGTGGTAAGATGGTTTAGTAAAAATAAACCGGAAATAATTCGTGGACAAAATTTTACAGATTTTAAAAATGATAATCTTGTTGTTTCATGGATAAAACGTGTGTCTTTACATATAGGGTGGCTTATAAGTAATAATAAACCGGATTTTTTTGCAATTCGTGCTCAAATGTTACCTAATAGTTTTCCTGCGCATAGTGCCAAAAAATACAAAAAACCAATTTTGACTTATGCTATTAAGAATCACAGTGAGTATATTAGAATAAAAAATGATATAGACAATGTATTTTTTGATGGTAATCCATATATAAATAATTAAAGTTAATTATGAATAATAAAGGGTAATAAGTCAATACATTATAGGACACTTTTTCTTTTAAAAAAACACAATCAAAAAAATCAGTAAGCGGTTTGTAATAATCTTCAAGTATAAATGCAGGAAAGTTACAAATAGCATCAGCATTACA
>JALVPE010000008.1 GCA_027031945.1 Candidatus Moraniibacteriota bacterium | reverse complement strand
GTAATATCTTTATCGTTTAACGCTTGTACGATAAAATTTGATACAACTCGCCCATCATTTGGGTGCATATTTGGTCCGTATGTATTGAATATGCGAATTACACGAATTGGAATATTGTGTTGGCGATAATAGTCAAAAAATAATGTTTCTGCACACCGCTTGCCTTCATCATAACATGAGCGTATGCCAATAGGATTTACTTTTCCCCAATATGATTCTGGTTGAGGATGTACCTCAGGGTCACCATACACTTCACTCGTAGAAGCTTGCAAGATTTTTGCGCTTGTACGTTTCACAAGTCCAAGCATATTAATAGCTCCATGTACAGAAGTCTTTGTTGTCTGAACGGGATCATGCTGATAATGCATGGGAGATGCCGGACACGCCAAATTATAGATCTCATCAACCTCTACATACAATGGAAATGTAACATCATGACGCAAAAATTTAAAACGAGGATTTTTGAGAAATGACAAAATATTTTCTTTGTTTCCAGTAAATAAATTATCCACACACAAAACATCATGACCTTCATCCAGTAATCTCTTGCAAAGGTATGACCCGATAAACCCAGCACCACCAGTTACTAATATTTTTTCATACAAAATCATCTTCCTTAAATAATTATAGATTGCTCAAGATTGACCCACCGTCGACTGGAGAATGTGCTTTTAATAAAATCATCATAATGCAATATTAGCAAATTATTCAGTAATCCTATGCGAAATAATCTATTCTCCGTAACAGTCATCTCATTACAAATATTTAGACTATGTAAAAATTTGAGCGCACTTTTCAATGTGCTGTCATACTTATTAGTTTTAATAAAGAGGTTAGAAATAGCAAAACCATATGACACCCAAATATTTATGTCAGCAAAAAAATTATCGAAGTCAATAATTGAAACAATCCCATCTTTTGAGCAAAAATTTGTTGGGGAAGGATCATCTGTACCATAACCAAGAGTAACTACACCTAGAGAATCTACTGTGGATTTATAAAATTTTAACATACTTAGCTCCATATGACTCGGCGATAATATAGAACATGCCTTGTCATAATACGGTAAATGAGTCAACCTACCTGATACCTTGTTAATCTCATTTAATTTATTAAGTTCCATTAAGCCAGATCTAAATGAGGCAATATTGTTCAATTGTTTATTTTCAATGTCAAATATACTATCTCCAACATTGGTAATCAGTAATTCCATATTACAAGCGTCATAATCTATCAATCGTGGTGCATTAATATTATTGGACTCACAAATTTGCATAGCATTTATATTTCTCTCAAGGAGTACGCGATATTTGGAATTACAAACTCTAATTAAAACAAAGTCACTATCACCTCTTTGTACTGCATAAACCCGTTTGCGATAATTAATATCATTTTGTAAAACCCCTCTATCTGCCAATCGTTGTAATGTTGTTTTGTTGTATCGCATATTCACATAATACCGCTAAAACATTTTTATCCCATTTATCATTTTTCAAATAATTTGTCTGCCGAACAAAGTCTGGATTTTTCATAAGAGATGAAGTCAAAGAGATAATCTCTCTCATGTCATTATCTGATAATTTTTTTATTTTTTTCCAATATGTTAACAAAGGAGATGCCAAAAAGTTTGCGGACATTAAATGTAAAATGATATTCTTCACAAATAGTGTTGTTTGATTATTATCAAGTCCGGAAATAGAATGATCTTGAATCAAGGATAATTTTGATACCATTTCTTGCCTATTGAGCAAATCAAAACTCAACCATTCCTCTGCAAGAAAAAGAGCGTGCTTAATAAATGGGTTTTTCGTTTGTATATACACACCTTTCCTCCACCAGTAATCATGAAATGAATGACAAAACATACCCACAATAATCTTTTTTTGATATAACGGTAATTTTTTAGAAGTTATTTGTTGAATTTTATTTGACAACTCTTCGGTTGTTTTTATATCAAAATGAGTTATATCGCGCGGTATGCGTAGCAAATATCTGACATCAGGAATAATGTTTCCCAGTAAAAAATCAGAATCAAGATTAAAATCTGAAAACTGTTGTTGAATATAGAATAAATGTGTTGCAGGTAATGACATTGTTATTTAATTAAATTATAATAAATTTTATCATATTCTTTTTTTGCTCGCTCAATTGAGAAATTGTCACCAACATACCTCCTGCAAACTCCCTTAACAGGATCTTCAAAATTAATAATACTTAACACTAACTCATCAAGAGATTTAGCAAGTACACCACTTGGATACTTGATGATCTCCGGTAAAGACCCATTGGAATAACCTATTACCGGTGTATCCATAGCAAGTGCTTCAATAG
>JALVPE010000007.1 GCA_027031945.1 Candidatus Moraniibacteriota bacterium | reverse complement strand
ATGATAGCATATACTAAATCATTAGAGTAAAATATATTATTAAATATTCACATTTTGTACAAATCAATCTTTTTATCCGAAAATAACTTCGCATAAAAACCAGTTATGTGAAATAAAATTTTTTATTATCCTAATCTGTAAGCAATAATATTATGAACAATATAGAAATAATTGGTTTCGTGGCTGGTATACTTGTGGCAATATCTTTAGTTCCTCAAGTGATTAAATCTTGGAAAACTAGATCTACTAAAGATGTTGCATTGTCTTGGAGTATTATTAATCTTAGTGGACAGGTTTTATGGATAATTTACGGTGTATATATTGATAGTGCATCACTTGTAATTATGAGTAGTATTGCTCTTGTAATGAATATATTTATGGTTACCTTGAAATTGAAGTTCGGATAATAAAAAATTTTACATCACATAACAAAGAGTATGCGGTTCAGAAATTTTTCATCTATAATATTAATAAGGAATAAAAAATTTCTTCACCCAAATTTTGAAAACTCTATGTTATAATACAAAGGAAGTTTTCAAAACTTCGCATACTCTTAAACGTTGTGCAAAATTTCACTTCATTCATTTTGCACAATATTCTATTTCAATTTTATTTATAAAATAAAATCTTCTTTGTTGGTAATGACAAAATAAACATAGCAATAAGAGTTAAGATAATTGCACTGCTTGGTGGTATATCAACAAATAATGCAATAAATAACCCAGCGTACATACCAATGAGACCTAAAACAATTGATAATATAGTAAGCGTCTTAAACGATTGTACAAAATGACGTGCAATGAGCGTTGGTATTACAAGCAATGCTCCAATCAAAAGCCCTCCAACTGTTTTAAGTCCTACCAATACAGTAAGTGCCAAAAGAATAAAAAATAAAAGTTGTATATATTGTGGTCGTCGTGAATATGGAACACGATACGCAGGAGATTGTACAACACTCAAAAGTGGATACCAAAAAACAGTGAGTACCGCTAATACAACAATTGTTAGTATGGCCATGAGCCATAATTCTGTTTGAGTTACTGTTAAAATACTTCCAAACAGATACGTATCAAAAGATATTGCTTGATTGCGAGCAATGTGTATTAAAGCCAATGCCACGGCAAGTCCGCCACTTAAAAATACCATGGAAAGAGCATCAGTTGCATATTTCTCTTCTGCAACAACCCACCACAAAAGAACAGCACTCACCAAAAGTACTAAAAATGCACCAAAAAGTGGTAAAAAATTAAATACAGCAGCCAGTCCAACTCCTGCTAGTGCAATATGTGCAAACATATCAGATGCTACTGATTGTCTACTTGACACAATCATCGGACCCAACAATCCTGTAAGAATAGCCGTACTTGTACCCGCTAAAAATGCATATTGTACAAATGTAAAAGTGAATATTTCCATAATTTATATTTTACAATTATATTTTAACGCTTGTGTTGTTTTACTTCCCTTTAGAAAATCTTTTGGTTTACAATCTTTTACTGATGCCTTATCAAGATAAAATATTGAATCACATACATTCACAATACTATCAATATCATGAGAAATTATCATTATGGTAATATTATGTGTTTGGTTTAAATGTTGTAATAGTGAATATAATTCATTGCGAGACATATAATCAACAGAGGCAAGAGGTTCATCTAATAATATAAAATTAGGATTATTCAATAAGGCACGAGCAATAAATACACGTTGTCGCTCTCCTCCTGAAAGAGAATATACATTTTGCTCTAAGTACTTTTTATCAAGTCCAACATGTTGCAAGACTTTAATAATCACACTCTTATTCATCACATCTTTCAATCCATAATATGCATTTGCTGTGCTACGAATAAATTCATATACAGATAATGGAAGCATATATTTATCTGAATTACTAAACTGGGGCACATATGCAATACGGACATCATTATTAAATACTATTTCGCCCTGATATTCTGAATCAAAACCAAGAATGATATTTGCAAGCGTACTTTTGCCAGAACCGTTTGGACCTATGATACCGACAATATCTCCAGCAACAACCGAAAATGACGCATTCTTAAAAACAACATTTTTACCAAATGCCTTATATATATTATTTACTTGCAAAATTATATTATTAGTCTTTGCATCCATATGCTTTTTTAAAACTTTCTAAATTAGAGTACATCCCATCAAAATAATCACCATTGTTTTTTATAACACCCGTAGCAAGAGCATTAACAGGTATCATCGTTATTCCAGTCTCTCTTGCGATAGTTTTTGCATATTTCTTAACACTATTCTCTTCTGTAAGTATGGCAAGTACACCTGATTGTACTTCATCTTTTAATTGTGCAAGTAATTTTGCTGATGGTTTATCCAGCGTTGAAATTCCGGCAATCGAATGCATATCAAGTCCATAGCGTCTGCCAATATACCCAAAAGCGTTATGTGAAATTAACGCTTCACCGACGGTACATTTTCCATCAGCAAATGCATTTTTATAATCTTCGTCAACCTTATCAAGTTTGTCTGCAAGTATTTGTGCATTTTTTTGATAGAATTCTTTGTTTTGTGGATCTATTATCCTAAATTCTTTAGCAATTTGCAAAACAGTTTCTTTGGCCAACACAGGATCAAGCCATGTGTGTGGATCATAGGCACCGTGATTATGGTGATGATCTTCTTCTTCGTGCACATCTTCACTATCGTGAGAATCTATATGTTCTTCCGTTACTTCATATTCATGTTCATCCGCATGTTCATCAAATTTAAATAATTCTAAATGCTCAGTAGCGACAAAAACGGGGACATTCTCTTTTTTTAGTTGCCATTCTAAGTCTTCTCCCCAAGATTCTAGTCCAGCTCCCTGTAATAAAACAATTTTTGCATTTCGCATAGTTACAACATCTTTTGTTGATGGCTTAAATTCATGCGGATCATTGCCACGCCCAATATTTATTACATTCATTTTGTCACCTGCTATTTGTGATGCAAAATAGTATAATGGATAAAATGATGCGACAACTGTTGGCTTGGTTACTGTTGCAGTTGTATTAGATGTCTTCTGTATGTTTTTGTTTACAAAATACAAACTGATACCCACGATAACAATAATTCCTATAATGATAAATATTACTTTTTTCATATTATTTTTTTAATCAGTCTTTAATACACTCCTTGCACATACCATGAACGACAACACCACCATCTTGCATTATTGCACCATTCGGTAAAGTTTTTTTTATTGAACCTCTACGTATATGTATTTCATCGATAGCATGACAATTATCACATACAAAATGGTCATGTATGTCTTTTGCATATTCATATGCTGTAATATTTGGATGAGTACACACTTCACGCAAAACACCATCTACTACAAAACGCTCCACGTTACGATACACTGTAGACATTTCAATTTCAGGTAATAACTGACATATTTCTTGCACAGTCAATGTATGTTTTCCTTCAAAAACATCCAGTATAAGTTTCTTATTCTTAGTATTTCTTCGTTGCATATTTATATGCTAACATTTTTTTATTATTAATGCAAATTATTGGCATTAATATAATACTGTAAATTAAATATAAAAAAATTCTATATTTCTTATTTAATATATTTTTTAGCAAGAGTTAATGCCGTAATTGTTTGTCCATCAATAATACGACCATCCTCAATCATTGCATATGTTTCATCAATAGAAATTTTAACAATTTCTATACCATCTTCCGTTTTTTCAGGTTGTTGTCCAATAAATGTTGTATCACATGCAACAAAAACATGTGTTGTTTCATCAAGCGTGCCACTAACTGGAATAAAAGTACCTACTTCTTCAAAATTTTCAGAAATATAACCAGCCTCTTCACGCAATTCTTTTTTGGCACTCTCCAACGGAATCTCTCCATCATCAACTCCGCCACCAGGTAATTCAATGGAAAAATCATCACGCACATATCGATATTGACGTACAAAAATAATATTATCTTCTTCCAAAGCAATAACGAGAGAAGATTTTCCTGTGTTATTTTTCATAACAAAATACTCTCCTTGATGTCCATTTGGCCACACAACAACATCTCTGCGAATTTTATACCATGGATTTTTGTGCACAATTTCAGAAAAAAGTCGCTTGACTCCATGACTATTTTTCTTCATACACAAAATCCTTATCTATATTACAAAAAGCCACATTTTCTCGATCTTTTTCTGATACAATTGGTTCCCTGATCCCGTATTGATCTAACTGCCAATTAATATTTAGATCTGCATCATCCCATGCTATAGCTCCCTCTGATTCTTTATTATAAACATTTGTACATTTATAATTAAAAATTGTATCATCCTCAAGAGATACAAATCCGTGTGCAAATCCTGCCGGTATCCAAAATTGTTTTTTATTCTTTCCAGTTAATTTTACACTGACCCACTTTCCAAATGTTTTGCTACCATGACGAATATCTACTGCAACATCCAAAACACTTCCTTTAATAACTTGCACTAATTTTCCTTGTGCATAAGGCTCTTTTTGAAAATGCAAACCTCTCAAAACCCCTTTGGATGATTTTGATAAATTATCTTGCACAAATTCAACATCTATTCCATTCTCTTGATATCTTTCTTTATTATATGTTTCAACAAAAAATCCTCTGTCATCTTCAAATATATCAAGCTCGATTATAAACACCCCTTCTATCTTTGTTTTTGTCACTTTCATAAATAGTATATATTTTAAAGTAATAATATGTAAATTATACCACAAATAAAGGACACCCATAAAGGGTGTCCCTAACATTCTTTATTTACATTTATGCATTTTTATTTTTTCAAATCTGAAAGGATAATATCGGCATCCATATAAAAATTATAATCTTCTGTTGATTCCGACCCTGGATTCTTTACATGAATTTTGACCGGCACATTATGTACACCAGATTGTTTTTGAATCATTAAATCATATGGATATTGATTCTTAAGCTCAATTGGCAAATTATATCTTACTTTTATATCTTTTTGTTTGCCAAGTGGCACATGCACTAAACAACCTACATATTTTTTATCATATTTTTTACCATATTTAGGTTCCAAAACACAATCTTCAACATCCGTAATCCATGTATTAATTGGAGTATAAACTCTCAAATATGTTTGATAATCACTAGTCTTCCAATCTTTCTCTTTTGCTGTATTCTCATAATGAATTGTAAGTACTGCTTGTGGAATACTTCCTGAAAAATCAATATTATACTCAATACTTCTTTTTATAAAATGATCTGTTTTATATGATGCAAGATTCGCATCGACAATCATCAAATAATCACCTTCCCATTTTTGATTTACTTTGCCATCCCAATTTACTGCCGATACTAATTGAGACATCTTTACATCATCAAAGTATAATTGAATATCTTTATTATCAAAAGAATCTATAAACTGATTTATAAATGATATTTTTTCTCTCACAGGCATTTTCTTTACACGATGAATGATTTCTTTTGCAAGTTCATCCATTACAACTTTCCTATCACCCTTTTTAATGTTCTGTTTTTTATAACCTTGTTCTACTTGATATTCTAGTTTCATAACGGCATCACCACTCTGAAATGTTTCTGGATAATTTGATAACTTAATTGGTCCCGTAATACCAAGAATCGTATCCATAATTGTTGCATTGATAGCAATTATCCCATCAAATTCTTCTTTTCCTCCTCCAAGTTTATAAAATTTTTCGGCTACACGCGCATTTGTTGGAAAATCAGGCATCCAGTTTCCATCACGAAATTTCCATGATGGGATATGCATTGTTTCTTTCATGGGAAATGGCGGTTCAATACTATCTGGAATACGTCCATCAAAATTTGCTGTATCATGTACAGCACTTTTTATTACTTCACCATTTTTTATAGTTACAATTGCAAATGACCCAATGTAGCCACCACCTGGACGAAGTTCCATATTATTTTGCAAAAGAATCATAAATGTTCGTTCCACATCATCCTTTTGTAATAAATAATGTGCAAGTTCAATAGCAGTTTCATATTTATTCCCAAGTGGCAATACTTTCGAAGTATTATATGCAACATTAATCAATTTTACAGGTTCATTTTTCCATTGTAATAAAAAATAAAAACCTATAAGACATGGAATTGCGATGCTCCAAAAAATAATTAAAGTTTTTATTGAAGTTTTTTTATTGCTCATAACCTTAAAGTTTACCGTTTAACAATTCATTCAACCGTGCTTTTAATTCTTCTTCTGTTGGTTCTGTCATCTCTTTTTCTTCTTGAATTAATTTTTCAGAACTCGCATCATCTTTAAATCCAAAATCACTAACATCAACAACCGGAAGATTGCCCGGGGTCGTAGGCAATACTTCTGGCATTTCAGATCCGGTTGTCAATGTTGTTTCTTTTTCAATATTTTTTTCATTTTCTACTTCGGATTCTGAATCTACATTTATGTTATTATTCTTATCTATTTTATCTTTAATTATTTCAATATCATCACTCACTTTTTGAATATTGCGATTATTATCTATTGTAACTTCATCCTCATCAATAGTATTGTATAATTGTTTATCTGATTTATAATCTGCAAATATTTTTTTAGCATTAATATTCTCATTATATTCACTCCTCATTTTCAAAATATCAATCATATAAAACAAAGCAAGAATTCCAGCAATTAAACCAATTATTGCAATAACTATAACAGAATATAATGCGACAATAGAAAACTTGGCTTTATGCATTCCTTCCCTCTTTACAATTTTTATAGCAAAATCGTCGTTTAAATCATAATATTTTGAAATCTCTATAAATGCCTCTTTAATAACAGTGTTTTCAATGTTTCCTATATTAGTAGGAAATTTTGTTCTAGTTGTAAATTGTATAATGCTTGTATTTGATAATCGCGCAACATCAATTTTTACAACATCATTTTCAAAAACTTCTTTATTATTTAAAGAATTTTGTGCTACAAAAGCTAAATTATCTATCACATTGTCTATATTGGATGCAACAATTTCTGTTTTTGGAATTATAAGTAAAGATGTTTTACTAACATAATTAGGTTGTGGCATCACAAAAAACACATACAGAATTACTGCAGTAATTGCAACAAAAATCAAAAATGTATATAATCGTATCATACAATTATTTTTTATTATCACTATTAAAATTAAAAATATAATAAATCACAATATTTACATAAAACCGCATAATTTATGACTTAATGGACTATTATACCAAAACTACGCGGTTTTGTCAATAATCAATTCTATAATCTAAATTAGACCTATACAATCAATAAAAAATGTTTACGACAAACTGGAACAATTACTTCAGTCAATAATTTTATTTCCTATTAATTATATTTTTAT
>JALVPE010000006.1 GCA_027031945.1 Candidatus Moraniibacteriota bacterium | reverse complement strand
AAAATTATTTAAAAATATTAAAATTTAATCAATTAATTTAAAAATATCAGCATTATTGTAAAACATAATTTCCGGACATCTTAGGATTGGAAAATACTGTTTTAAAATCAAGATAATGACTTGAAAAATAAGACCTGCAAAGTTAATCAATAATACGTAAACTTAGTTCATCTAACTGTTTTTGAGATACACTTGAAGGAGAATCTAGCATAACATCGCGTCCCTGACCATCTTTAGGAAACGCGTAAATATCACGAATTGAATTACAATCCTTCAAAACCATAAACGCTCTATCGATTCCAGGTGCACTCCCTCCGTGTGGAGGAGCTCCATATTTAAATGCCTCTATCATATGTCCAAATTCTCTATCAACGTCTTCCTTTGAATATCCTGCTATTTCAAATGCTTTATACATTAACTCTGGAGAATGATTTCTTATTGCACCACTTGATATTTCAAATCCATTTAGTACCAAGTCAAACTGATATGCAACAATGTCTAATGGATCTTCGTTTTCAAGTGCTTCCATACCGCCTTGTGGCATTGAAAAAGGATTATGTGAAAAATCAATTTTTCCTTCTTCAATTTCCGAATAATCATACATTGGAAAATCTACAATCCAAGCCCAAGCAGCCTTTGTGTCATCTTTGAGATTAAGCATAGAACCACATCTATCTCGCACAACACCTAAAGATTCACACACTGTACGCCACACATCAGCTCCAAAGAAAATTATATCTCCCTCCCTTGCATCTACAGCACTAACAATTTGAGTACTTACTTCATCGCCCAAAAACTTTACTATCGGTGATTGAAGGGAACCATCTTCTTTGACTACAATATAAGCAAGTCCCTTCGCTCCTTTAGTTTTTGCTAATTCTGTTAAATCATCGATGTTTTTTCTAGAAAATTTAGCTCCACCATCAACTTTAAGTGCATGCACCACTCCACCATCTGCAATAGCACCAGCAAACACACCAAATTCTGAATCTTTTACAATGTCTGACACATCTTTAA
This sequence comes from Candidatus Moraniibacteriota bacterium, assembly GCA_027031945.1. Lineage (GTDB taxonomy): Bacteria > Patescibacteriota > Minisyncoccia > Moranbacterales. The sequence goes on along the minus strand of JALVPE010000006.1, from coordinate 1,388 downwards.
TTTCCAAATCAAACCTCAAGTCCGGTTTATCAGATCCATATTTATTCATAGCTTCACGCCATGGAATTTTAGGGAAATTTTCATTTACAACTTCTTTATTAGAATGTTTTTTGGTAAGACTAATCCATAATTCTTCCAAAATTTCAAAAATGTCTTCCTGTTCTACAAAACTCATCTCCATATCCAGTTGATAAAATTCCCCAAAATGCCTGTCCATTCGCGGATCCTCATCTCGGAAACATGGTGCTATTTGAAAATATTTATCAACACCGCCCACCATTAAAAGTTGTTTAAATTGTTGAGGAGCTTGTGGTAGTGCATAAAATTTACCAGGATACAATCGTGACGGTATCAACCAATCACGAGCACCTTCTGGTGAGGAATTAGCAAGAATTGGGGTTTGTACTTCTTGAAAATCTTTTTTGTGAAAAAAAGTGCGCATATCACGAATAAATTTATCTTTGTCTTGAAGTAATTTCTGGATTTTTTTTCTTCTTAAATCTAAATAGCGATATTTTAGACGTATATGTTCCCCAGCTTCTGTTGTTTTTTCCTTACCAATTTCAAATGGTGGAGTTTTTGATTTATTAAGAATATTTAATTTTGTAACTACTATCTCAACTTCACCTGTATCAAGTTTTTCGTTTATCATATCACCTGGACGAGCTACTACTTTACCCTCAGCTTGAAGTACCCATTCACTACGCACTGTATCGGCAATTTTGTGAACCTCTTTTGAATGCTCTGGATCAAATTTGATTTGCGTAAGTCCATATTTATCTCGCAAATCCACAAAAATTACTCCACCATGATCACGACGACGATGTACCCATCCCGTAAGAGTTACTTTCTCTCCTATATTATCTTTGGACAATTGTCCACATGTATGTGTTCTAAGCATAAATTTGTAATTAAAAATATTATTTGTCTCTCTTGTCATCCCTGCAAAGCCTGCCTGTCCTGTAGACAGGGCAGGAATCTTTCTATAAAAATATAAACGCATTTTTTGCTTCATAAAACAAAAAAAATCGTTCATCAAAAACAAAAACCAGTTTGTTTCTAACGGACGATTTCTTCAAAAAAACTGAAACCGCGGTACCACCGCTATTTGGATTTTTCAAATCCACTCTTCTTTTACTAACGAGGTTCTAATAATTTATTGACATAAACCAATAAACGTTCTTCCTCAGCCTCCACTGTGTTTGCAGTTTCATAGGCACTTGTAAACACAATTATACATGAATAAAAATAAAATGCAAATAAAGTCTTCTCCAATGCAAGATGTCCGGAAATGAACCTATTTCCAATGCAAAATGTCCCTTTTTGTTAAGGGACATTTGCAAGGCGAAAAAGTTTTTACAATAATGATGATATGGTAAATATCATTA
>JALVPE010000005.1 GCA_027031945.1 Candidatus Moraniibacteriota bacterium | reverse complement strand
TCCCCAACAAAATTACTTTAATTTTTTTTTCTCTACTCATATTTTAAATTTTATTTAATTAATTTTCTTTTAATAATAAATATACTTATAAATATTAAAAATAATGAAATTATTATTAATATATATCTTGAGATATTGTTATTTTGATTTGTGTTTGCATTATCATTTTTAATTTCTTGTTTTGTTATTGAGTTGTCTTTTTTATCTTTTTGTAATTTATTGTTTGTTTCATTGTTTAATTCTTTGTTTTCCAAGGTTCGACCTTCGAATTCCGAAGATTGAACCTTTTCATCATTAATGATTACATTATTGCTATTCTTAACATCTTCTTTTTTATCATCATCTTCGTCATCATCACTGTCTTTATCATTGCTGGTATTTTTTGTGCTTTCACCTTCACTAAGAGTTACTTCTCCATTAATTTTTGGTGTAATAGTGTAGTCTGTGTTTCCATCTCCATCATAATCTGCTGTTAAGTTTGAGATGTTTGTAAGCCCTGTTTCTGGCACTGTGAATGTTACTTTTGTATTTTCACTTGTTGGAAGGTTTTTCATTGTAAGATGTGTATTTGTTTTTTCTCCATCTTCTGTTGCACTTATTTCTTTTAATTCAATAGTGTATGAACCTTTATCATATCCTTCTAGTTCTACTTTTACATTACTACTAATTCCCCATCCTACAAATTTGTGTTCTCCTATTATATCATAATAACTGTTTGGGATGTTTTCTTCTATTACTTTATTTCCATTTTCATCTATTATTGGTCCAGTGTGATTTCCTTGTTTATCGTATAGGTGAATGTCTAGGGGTGAGTATAGAGACATTCTTATTCTTGTTGCGTTGTGTTTACTATTCTCTATTGCTTCTGTATCATTTGGTCTGTTTCTGGTGATATATTTTGGTAGTTCTTCGGGTGTTTTGTGTTTTGTTATTATGTTTGAGATTAGGTCTCTGAGTTGTTTCACTTCTAATATATTTTTGTGTACATTACTACCAAAATAATTATCTAAATTCCTTTTATACAAATCCAACCAATATTTCTCCATATTCTTTGATTTAGGTAGCATAAGCGAACTTGATGTTACAACCACATCATCTCCATCTATTGTATATTTTGGTTTATAAAATGACTCCATCTCATCTGTATCGTAACATATCTGAAATCCCAATTTACTACCTTCACATTTTACAATAGGCTTTTGACCATATTCTACACCACTCTCTGTATCAAGTCCCCACCCACCAATCTGAATAAGATTTACATTTTGTGGCGGTATCCAATTACTTAAACTTTCTTGAAGTTGTGTGTTTTTGTCAAAAAGTTGTTCATTTAAAACATTTGCTTTTGAAGTGTCATTTTTGTCCGGTTTTTGTCTATTGTCTTTTTTGGCAAGAAGGAAATCTCTGAATTCTTCGTAATTGTCTATATTGTCTCCATAAGCATCTTTGTATTTTTTGTATTCAGTGTTTTCTGATTCAAAATCAATAATTGAATAGTCTGCTCTGTCAAAATATTCTTCAGTTGGCAATAATCCATATGCTGCTGGCATATTTTGCACTACTTGCCTAGCTTCTGCATCTGTTATGAATCCAAAAGTATATTTTGGTTTTTCTTCATAGCCATAAAGCATTGTGAGAATTGCTTTTGGTGTTCCCATTTGTGGTGAACTAACTAGTATTATATTATCTACTAAATTAGTCTTGCCTTGTCTTTCTAATTCTTGCATCAATGCTTTTGTTAAAAGTCCGCCATTTGAATGTGCTACTATTGTTACTTTATCACTTACAGATGTTTGTGCTAGTTTTTCCAATTCTTCTATCGGATACTTAACTTCATTTTCATATTTTGTTCCGTTTTTAACAATATCATCAACACTCTGTCTCCAATCATACGCAAAGCCTGTATAATTATTTATAATCCGATTTTCTTTAAGATTATCTAAATCCCTCAAAAATCTCTTATAAATATTTGGAGCTACAAATGTTGGTAGCCCTGCTTCATCTATTGGTGCATCTGTATAAATATCATTAATACTGTTACCTTCTTCATCGAGAAGTAAATTCTCATAGTCATTATCCCATATTGTTGGTGGCCATACTTGATTTGAGCCATCATAAAGCTCGCTTGCCTTTGCCCCAGGCAGAAACAAAACACTAGAAGCAAAGTCTGATGAACCTCTCCAATCAAAAGGGTCTAATGTAAGATTGCCCTCTACTTTTTCTCCAAAAACTCCATATGTAATATTAAATTCTCCAGTAGGACCAAGTTCATTTCCATACCAATTATTTTGTAAAACTACTTTTGTATTGTCTGGTTCAAAAAAATTATTGTTTTGTATTCTACATTGTTCTTCACATCCTACAATACACAATTGACTATCACAATTATCATAACAACTATCATAACATTCAT
>JALVPE010000004.1 GCA_027031945.1 Candidatus Moraniibacteriota bacterium | reverse complement strand
TATTCATAGAAAAGTGTTAGAATGTTAATATAACTTGGTTAACAAGTTATTATTAGTTATTATAGCATTTTAGCACTTTTCTGGGGATAACCCTAGATGAGTTAAAAATAAATTGTAAAAAATACATATGAAAAAAATATTTTTTGTATTAGCATTTATGCTGTTATTATGTGTAACTGGTAATGTTTTTGCACAAAACAATGCAGATGTTATAGATTCATCAGTAAAAGTAATTGAAGGAAATGCTGATAATGTTGTTGCTAATGTTGATTTTGAGAAAGTAACTGTTAAACAGAACGAAAAAGACCAAAGACAGATAACGATTTCTTTTGATATTGTTAATCATCACACAAAGGTGTTATCAAATCTTGTTAATTCAGTACAAGTATTAAAAGGACAAAGAGTTTTCTATGAAGAGGTTATGCCCGGAACAGCAACAATTGCTCCACGTAGCTCTATAAAAGAAGTTATCCATTTTACTGCTCCAAAATTTATAGGAGGCAACGTATCTTTGCGTATTGTAGGAGCGGATCGTACCGGTTTAGTGCTAGAAGATTACATTGTTGATAATATTAATTTACCTCAACAAGATACAAAGAGTATTACAGTACATGATTGTTCATTTTTTGTAAATAACAAGGATCAATTTTTACTTTCCGATGGAGTAGATATTAGTCCTCAAGAAAAATTATCCATTGAGTGTGATGTAGATAATGACTCTGATCAAGATATTACATATACTCCTGAAATAAATATATATGCAAAATCAATTTACAGCGGAAAAGTAGAAAAAACATGGAAAGGAAAAGAAGAAATATTTACCAAACAATCGACAAAAACAGTCAATTTTGAAATGCCACTTCCACAATCACCGGGGTATTACGATGCAAGGCTTAATTTTTTAAATGATAATGATAAAGTAGTAACAGGAGTTGTGGCCCATTTTGTTTTACAAGGTCAATCAGCTTCTTTGAGCTTTGTATCATTTGATAAACAACAATACAAAAAAGGAGATATAATTACCGCCAAAGTACTTATAGCCGGTTCAGCAGATTCTTTCCCAGGCGCTCGCAATCAAAAATCCATGCAACCAAAAAGTATGACATTAAAAGGCTCTATTGAGTCTGAAGGTAAAAAATGTGCAGAGGATATTGAAAAAGATATTTCCGGAAAAGACGGCACATATAATGTCATAATTGAGAAAAAAGCAACTAGAGATTGTAAAAAACCGGTAGCAAGTATTGCACTTTATGATGAAAATGGTCAATTACTTGATAGCAATGAATATAAACTTTATACGGAAACTAAAAATGTTGTAAAACAATCTTCATCACAAAGCAACAATAGTAAAACATTGTCCAAAACAATAATGCTTATTTTTGCTTTGTTATTTATAATAGCGTTAGCAACATGGTTAATTTATTTAACAAAAAAACATCACAGTGGCAGTATTGGACTATTTGTTTTGATAATGACTCTTGGTATTTTAATGGGCGCTCATAGTGTACATGCAGGTGTTACTGTGCAGTGTGGTCCAAGTAGTTTAAATGATCATGGATACTGTTATTATGATGTCAGTCCAACCGGAGATTGTTCTACAATGCGTGGTGAAGCACGGATTAGTTGGAATGTATGCCAAAATCACAAAAGAAGTCTTGAGATTCAGTGGAGACCAACTGTTAATGATCAGTTTGAGTCTTTGGTAAGGGGTTCTGAAATTTATGTCAGACAATGTAGTAAAAAAATTGATAATAATGGAAATATTTGCTATAAGAAAGGTGCTCACGGATGTGCAAATAAATATTCTCCTTTAGGACATTGTCCACATGATGCATATCTCGCACATGCTATTTGGGGTACTTCAATTCCACAAAAAGTACAAGGAGGTAATTGTATTAAGGATAGTGATTGTGATAAGACGTTTTATGGTTTTTATTGTCCTGATTGTAACAATATGCAAGATTATAATAATAGATTTTTGAATGTTGGCAGTGGAATGCTTGGATATGGACTTAAAAGCGCTCAAGTAACAAAAACAGTTGGTTCAGGTAATCATGTAGCAAGATTTCGTTTTATGTTTCGAGATTTAAAGGATCATAAGGATGATACGGATGTCTATTACAATGCACCATATACAGTTCCACAGTGTCCACCGGTTAACGGCAAATGTACTTCTGCAAGTCCATATACATACAACGCAAATCAAACAACATGGCCTGCAGGGGCAAATAATCCAACATATTTTTGCGAAAGTGGTACACCAACAATTACACCAACACAAAGTAACTTCCCAAATTACGGTCAGACGGTAACATGGGACTGCATAGGCAAAAACGGAGGCACATCAACACAAAATGGTGCATGTAAGGCAACACGTCAGATGCCAGCAGCAAAATGTGGTACAGCAACACAGCTCGAAACAACAA
>JALVPE010000003.1 GCA_027031945.1 Candidatus Moraniibacteriota bacterium | reverse complement strand
GCGATTAAATCCGACCAATATTGTCACCGATGAATTAGCGTTGAGTCAATTGGAACTGTTTCGTAAAGCGGTCAGAGGGAGATTACCGGATAACACCTTATTGGATGAGGGTGAAGAAGATGAACTGTGGTCTGTCGGCCAGCATCATAGTTTATTGACGCCGCTACTGGATTTTACTCATTCACCTTATGTTGCCCTTTTCTTTGCCTTTGAGGTTGAAGATCCAAAGGATGAAAACAAAGAGGATAATCAATATCGCGCTATTTATGTAATCAATAAATATTAAAGAGTATCTTATATACAGTATACCTAGGAAGCCAATATACTTATAATAATAATGATAAAAAAAACAAGAAAAACACGTCAAGTTAATACAAAAAGTAGTAGTACGGGACGCATTGTAAATAGAACTGCACAAAAAAATGTGCAAAAAGCACGTAAAAAGAATGAACAAAAAAAAGGGACACAACGAAAGAATGTTTTCGAAAATAATCGGAAAAAAAATGTGCAAAAAAAATCTAATACAACAACAAAAATTACTAAAAGAACCGGTAAGCAATCAGTTGGTGTAAGTAAAAAAATTGTAAAAAAAGCTACTAAAAACAAAAAACGTAGTAGTAAAAAACAGACATTACAAACAAATGCCGAACGCATTATATTGTCAACTCGTTCAAATGGAGAACAACGTATTAATAAAATTCCCAGAGTAGAAAAGGATGTTTTACGTATTATTCCAATTGGTGGACAAGAAGAGGTTGGTCGTAATATGACGATATTTGAATATGGTAAAGATATTGTGATTGTTGATATGGGAATGCAGTTCCCAGAAGAGGATATGCCTGGAATTGATTATATTGTTCCAAATATAAATTATCTGAAAGGAAAGGAACAAAATGTACGTGGTGTAATTTTTACTCATGGACATTTAGATCATATTGGAGCTGCACCAGTTCTTTTGAAAGAATTGGGTTATCCGCCGGTTATTGCACGCGATCTTACTCTTGCACTTGTAAAAAAGAAAATAGAAGATAGTGATCCGGGTGCTAGCGAAAAGATGCGCACAATAAGTATAAAGAATATTGATAGAAAGGTGCGTTTAGGAGAATTTGTTGCTAATTTCTTTGAGGTAGAACATTCCATTATGGATTCTATGGGTGTAGCTTTAGTAACTCCGGTCGGAACTCCAATTCATTTAGGTGATTGGATGATAAGTAATGATCCGGCAGATGGTAAGACTATTTCTTATGAAAATTTGAAAGATTTTCCACAGCCAAGAATTCTTATGTTAGAGAGTTTGGGTGTTATGGCAACAGAATCAAAGAGTGAAAAGGATGTGCAAAATAATATTGAAACTCTTATTAGAGAGGCAAAAGGAAGAATAATTATTGCAACTTTTGCTTCACAAATTAAACGTATCAAATTATTACTTCAATATGCTAGTAAAGTTGGAAGAAAAGTTGCTCTTGATGGTTATTCAATGAGAACTAATATTGAGGTGGCACAGCAACTGGGCTACTTAAACGTTAGTAAAGAGTTATTGATTCCTATAAATGATATAGATAAATACCCAGATAATAAAATTATAGTTCTTTGCACAGGTGCGCAAGGGGAGCATAATGCTGTATTAAATAGGATAGTTACAGATAATCATAGATTTATCAAACTTAAGAAACAAGATACAATCGTATTTTCTTCCTCTGTTATACCTGGTAATGAGAGATCAGTGCAAAGATTGAAAGATAATTTATATCGAAAATGTGATAATGTTGTACATTCCAGTATTATGGCAGATATTCACACAAGTGGACATGCAACAAAGGATGATATTAAAAAAATGATAAAGATGGTGCAACCGCAATACTTTATACCAATTTATGCTAATTATTTTATGTTAAAAGAGGCAATGAAATTAGCTATAGAAGATGGTTTTCCTCCAAAACGTATAGCAATATTGGATAATGGAAGTATCATAGAATTTGGCAAGAAAGGCGTCAAAATTCGTAAGGAAAAAGCTGATTCAAGCTATGTGTTTGTTGATGGTTTGGGAGTTGGTGACATAGGTCATGTAGTGCTTAGAGATAGACAAATGCTTGCAGAAGATGGAATGTATGTTATTACGGTTTTGATTGATGCTAAAACAAAACAAGTTGTTGGAAATATGCAGATCACTTCAAGAGGTTTTATCTATGTTAAAGATAATTTTGATTTAGTAAATGAAACTAAAAGAAGGGTAAAAACCATTATAAAGAAATCCACAGGCAAAGATGCAAAAATAGATTATAGACAAATAGAAAATGATATTCGTGATAAAATTGGAGAATTTCTATTTCAAAAAACACAACGCAGGCCAATGATTTTACCTGTTGTGATTGAAGTGTAATAGAAACGTTCAGACGTTTTAATCGTTAAAAACGTTAAATAATCGTAGAGACACCTCATTCAGGTGTCTCTTTTTGTTGTATAAAATGCTTTAATATACTAATATACTAATATACTAATATACCTGCCTATCTTACCTATCGGCAGGCAGGCTAAAATACTAATATACTAAAATTATGAAAAAAACATTTTCAGGTGTTCAACCGAGTGGAGATTTGCATTTAGGTAATTATTTGGGAGCAATTCGTAATTGGGTCAGAATGCAAGATGAATATGATGCAACTTTTTGTGTGGTAGATTTGCATGCTATTACTGTAGAGCAAAATCCGGATGAATTGCGACGAAGAATTTTAGATGTTACAAAAATGTATATTGCACTTGGTATTGATCCAGATAAATCAACTATTTTTGTTCAATCTGATGTGGTGGAACACACTGAGCTTTGTTGGATTCTTAATTGTGTGTCAGCACGTATGGGCGATATGGAAAAAATGACACAATTCAAAGACAAAAGTGCAAGGGGCAGTGCACAAAGAGCTAGTGTTGGTTTGTTTGATTATCCGGTTCTTATGGCAGCGGACATATTATTGTATGATACAAATGTTGTACCGGTTGGAGAAGATCAAGTTCAACATGTGGAACTTGCACGCACGCTTGCACGACGGTTTAATAAAAAATTTGGTGATACTTTTATAGTGCCTCAACCTAAATTAACTAAAGAAGGAAAGCGTATTATGGGATTAGATGATCCGATTAAAAAAATGAGTAAATCCGCAACAAGTAAAGATAACTATATTGCACTTATGGATGATGTTGAAGTGGTTCGTAAAAAAATTCGTAAAGCAGTAACTGATAGTGGAAGTGAAGTAATTTACAGTGATAATAAACCAGCGTTGCAAAATCTTATAAATATTTATTCATTATTATCAGGAAAAGAAATTGCAGATATAGAGAATGATTATATTGGGAAAGGATATGGTGATTTTAAGTCTGATCTTGCAGATGTTGTAATAGCTTTTCTGAAACCATTTCAGGAAAAATTTGCAAAGATTAGTGATGATGAAGTAAAACAAATTCTAAAAAATGGTGCAAAAACAGCTAAGATACGAGCACAAGAGAAAATGAAATTAGTAAAAGAAAAAATAGGATTTGTGATTTAAAGTTCTGTATGTTATCCTCGCGAAGGCGGGGATTTTTGTGATTATGTTTAAGTTTTTTTGTCCTTTTATTAAAAAGATTCCCACCTTCATGGGAATGACAAAATAATTACAATTTAACATTCTCTATATTTATTAATAGATGCTCCGGTATGATTATTTTTTATTGTTACGTAGCATATTACGTAACATGCTACGTAACAATATAAAAAACACACTATAAATATAAATGGTGTGTTTTTAGATTTGTGAAATTATTCACGAATAATTTTGAGTAGTTCATCTCGTTTCTGTTCCATCATTTTTTTGGTTTTTGCTTCACAATTAAGTCTAAGTACTGGTTCTGTATTAGATGCTCGCACATTAAACCACCATTGAGGATAATCTATTTTTATTCCATCTAATTCAGTTAAAGTGCCATCGCTATATTTTTCTTTTAATTTTGTAATAATAGCATCTTTATCTTTTACTTCAGAATTAATTTCGCCACTATGGTAATATCTTCTTAAATCTTTGACTAATTCAGATATTTTATTGTTAGTTTTAGTCATTAGATTTAGTAATATAAATGCAGCAAGTGAACTAACTTCCCCATTTTTATTTGCTTGAAAATAATAATGTCCGGATAACTCACCAGCAAAAAGTGCATTTTCTTCTGTCATCTGTTGCTTAATAAATGCATGACCAACTCGACACTCATGAGCTGTGCCACCACTTTCTTCAATTACTTCTTTTACAGCACGAGAAGAACGTAAATCATATAAGATAGTTGCTCCATGATTTGTTTCTAATAATACTTTTGATATTAAACCGGTGACAAGATCCATTGGGATAATTGTACCAGTTTCATCTATAAAACCTATTCGATCTGCGTCACCATCATATGCTAATCCTAAATCTGCATTTGTTTGGACGACTTTTTGTTGTATTTCTTTTAATGTGTCGGTATTTAATGGATTTGCTTCATGTGCATTATAAGCATTGTTTAAATCACAATATAATTTTATAACTTCAAAATTATCTGCAAAATACTTTGTAAAAAACGGCAGTTCCAATATTCCCATAGTATTTGCACAATCTACTACGATTTTAAATTTTTTATCATCGAAATTAGCAAATCTGCTAAAATATTTATAATAACTTGGTTTTATATCTTGTTTTGATACCGTACCTTTTGTGGGTATTTTGTTAAAATTATCAGAGAGTACAGCATCTCGTATATTATCAAGTCCACTGGTACTTCCAACGGGCTGAGCATTTTTTCGACATATTTTAATCCCATTATATTCACCGGGATTATGAGATGCTGTAACTGATACGGCACCATCTACATCTAAATGGTGTGATGAAAAATATAACATAGGAGTAGTAATCATGTCTAAGTCTATTACGTCACAACCAGCATCAACGATACCCTCAATAAGGGACTTATGAAGCGATGGTCCGGATTTACGGGCATCACGTCCAACCGCAAGTATTTTAGCTTTCAGTTCTGTAACAATGGCTTGTCCAATTTTATATGTAACATCTTCATCAATTTCGGTTGGATAAATACCACGGATATCATATGCTTTAAAAATTTTCTTATTCATAGTATAATATTTAAATGTTTACAGTATCTATAGTATATCATTTTGTAAAATAAAGACCAATGTAGATTAAGAATAGAAATTGGTTATTTATAGGTAAGGTGTATTCTTTAATTAATTAATGTATGAAAATTTATGAGTTTGCAAGTAGGTATTGTAGGTCTTCCAAATGTTGGAAAATCAACACTTTTTAAGGCTATAACAAAAAATCCTGTTGATATAAATAATTATCCATTTTGTACTATTGAGCCAAATGTTGGAGTTGTTTCAGTACCTGATGAAAGACTGGATAAACTTGCTCAAATGTCAGAAAGCAAAAAAATTGTACCAACAGTAATCGAATTTGTTGATATAGCAGGACTTGTGAAAGGTGCTTCAGTTGGTGAAGGTCTTGGCAATAAGTTTCTTGCTAATATTAGAAATGTTGATGCTATTGTACAAGTTGTGAGAATTTTTGAAAATAACAACATTACACATGTACATGATAGTGTAGATCCAAGAAGAGATATTGAAATTATTGAAACAGAGCTGATATTTGCTGATATGGTGACAGTCGACAAAACTATTGTGAGATTAGAAAAACTTATACGAGGAAATAATAAAGATGCAGTAATACAATTGGAATTGGTACAAAAAATTCAAGAAATACTCAATAATGGTCAACTTGCAAATAATATTGAATTTGATCTAGATAATGAATCACAACAAACTATCATAAGAGAGATGAGTTTACTTACTATGAAGCCAGTGATGTATATTTACAATGTATCTGATGTAAATGAAAAATTAAGTGACGATTTAGAAAGTAAGCCACATGTGAAGCTTGATATCAAAATAGAAGAAGAACTTATGGAGATGAGTGAAAGTGATGCAAAAGATCTAGGTATTAAATCACACTTAAATGATTTGATAATTGGAGCATTTGATTTGTTGGGATTGCAGACATTTCTTACAACCGGCAAAGAAGAAACAAGGGCGTGGACAATTAGAAAAGGTGTTACAGCACCGGAAGCCGGGGCGGTAATTCATAATGATTTTAAAGATTCATTTATAAGAGCTGATGTTATAAATTGGAAGAAGTTATTAGATGCAGGAAGCTGGAGTGCTGCACGTGACAGTGGTGAATTACAGACAGTTGGCAAAGATTATATCATGCAAGATGGTGATGTGGTAGAATTTAAGGTTTAATCAATTTTGAGAGTTATAACAGGCTTGACACAAAAGAAAAAAACTGTACAATGGAATAAAGTATTAGCACTCTTTTGATGAGACTGCTAATTGTTAATACATTAATTAATAATTACTAAAAATATGTCAAAGCAAATAGAATTTGGAGCTGATGCTCGTAAAAAAGTTGTAACCGGAATTGATGTGGTTGCAAATGCAGTAAAAACTACAATTGGTCCAAAAGGCAGAAATGTTGTATTGGACAAGGGATTTGGGGCTCCGACAGTAACAAACGATGGAGTTTCAATTGCAAAAGATATTGAACTTAGTGATAAGTTTGAAAATATTGGAGTAGAACTTATTAAAGAAGTTGCAGATAAAACCAATGATGCTGCCGGTGATGGAACTACCACTTCGACGATTATGATGCAAGCTATTGTAAATGAAGGTTTGAAATTTGTAGAAACAGGTATTAATCCTGTAGGGATTAGAAAAGGATTAGAGACGGCAAAAAATGATGTTATAGGAGTATTACAAAAAAATTCAAAACGTGTAAGTTCAAAAGAAGAGATTGCACAAGTTGCTACTATAAGTGCTGAAAATTCTGAAATGGGCGAAATGATTGCAAATGTAATGGAACAAGTCGGCAAAGATGGAGTAATTACAGTAGAAGAATCACAAACTGTCGGACTTTCATACGATGTTGTGGAAGGAATGCAGTTTGATAAAGGATATGTATCGCCGTATATGATTACTGATACAGAATCCCGTAAAGCCGAAATAAAAGATCCTGTTATTCTTATTACTGATAAAAAGATATCAGCAATTAATGATATTTTACCTTTACTTGAGAAAATTGCTCAGAGTGGCAAAAAAGATTTAGTTATTATTTGTGAAGATCTTGATGGAGAAGCTCTTGCAACACTTGTTGTTAATAAACTCAGAGGAACAATGAATGTATTGGCTGTTAAAGCTCCGGAATTTGGTGATACTCGTAAAGATGTATTAGAAGATATTGCAATTGTAACTGGAGCAACAGTAATTACAGAAGACAAAGGAATGACAATGGAGAATGTTGACTTGGGTGTTTTAGGATCTGCTGCAAAAGTTGTTTCAACAAATGACACTACAACGATTGTTGATGGAAAAGGCACAAAAAAAGCAATCAAGGAACGTGCAGAACAGATTTCTCGACAAATTGAAATGGAAGATTCCAGTTATGAAAAAGAAAAATTGCAAAAACGTGTTGCAAAATTAACCGGTGGTGTAGCGGTAATTAGAGCTGGAGCAGCAACTGAAACTGAAATGGGTTATGTCAGGCACAAGCTTGAAGATGCGCTTGCAGCTACAAAAGCAGCTGTTGAAGAAGGTGTTGTTGCTGGTGGTGGTACGGCTTTAGCTAAGGCTGGTGCATTGTTAAAGGATTATAAAAATAATTCTAATAATGAATTTCGAGCAGGTTACAAAGCGTTATTAAATGCATTATCAGCGCCAATTAAACAAATTGCAACGAATGCCGGTGAACGAGAAGCTGCAGTCGTGCTTAATGCTGTAATAGCTAATAAAGGGAAAAATTTTGGATATAATGCACTTACAGATGAATATGAAGAAGATATGATAAAAGCAGGTATTATTGATCCACTTAAAGTAACACGTACTGCAATTGAAAATGCTGTTAGCGTTGCTTCAATGTTACTTACAACAGAAGTTGTGATAACAGATGAGCCTAAGGAGGAATCTGATGCTAACGCGGCTGCTGCAGCAATGGGAGGAATGGGCGGAGGAATGCCTGGTATGGGAGGAATGATGTAAACATGTTTTAATTGTAAACAAATAAGAAATTACAAGTTTTTAAGTAAAAGTGAATCTTTATGGTTCACTTTTATTATTTAAGAATTATTTATAAATATTTCCGAATAGTTTGTGATATTTGGTATCTGTATATTTTGATGATATAATATATAGGAATACAAAAAGCAAAATATGAAAATAGACAATAAACAGTTATACGATTATTTAGTTAAAAATGAAATTGTTGGTAAGGACATAGTAGCTCCGGTTTTTGAGCGTGCACAAAAAGATAATATACAACTTTGTAATCTCTTAAAAGAAGAAAATATACTTAATGAATTGGAGTGTACAAAGGCAATTGCAACATCATTAGGTTATCCATTTATCGATTTAACAAAAGAAGAAATCAGTGACAATATATTAAATATTATTCCAGAACAAGTTGCAAAAAAATCTGAAGTTATTGTTTTTGATAGAGATAGAAATACCTTGAAAGTTGCGATGAAAAATCCAGATGATATGCAGATGATTGATTTTCTTAAGAAAAAAACAAATTTGGATATCATGCCATATGCAACAACTGACGATAGTATAAAAACGATATTAAAACAATATACAAAAAGTTTGAAAGCAGAATTTGGTGAAATGATTGATAAAAAAAATGATGATGAAAATGATGATGATAATTCAGATGAGAATTTGTTGAAGATAGCGGAAGATTTGCCAATTGTACGCATTGTAGATACTTTGATTAAACATGCGATATTAGAAGGGGCATCTGATATACATATTGAACCACAGGAAAAGAATGTTGTGGTGCGTTACAGAATAGATGGCGTTTTGAGACAGGCAATGACTTTGCCAAAAACAGCCTTGTCAGGAATTGTTGCACGTATTAAGGTTTTATCTAATTTAAAATTGGATGAACATAGATTACCACAGGATGGAAGATTTAAGATTAAAAATGATGAATATAAAATATCATTTCGTGTTAGTGTTTTACCGGTTTTTGATGGCGAAAAGATTGTTATGCGTCTTTTGGATGAAACGTCGGCGGGTTTGTCACTAGAAAAAATGGGACTCCAAGGTGAAGCTTTAGAAGTTATTCAAAGAGAAATCCACAAACCAAATGGTATGGTACTTGTTACCGGTCCAACCGGTTCCGGTAAAACCACAACCCTTTATACAGTTGTGGATATTTTAAATTCGTCTGAAGTAAATATTTCTACCATAGAAGACCCTGTGGAATATAGGATGAATGGTATTAATCAAACACAAGTATATGCAAAAATTGGGATGACATTTGCTGCGGGACTTAGATCTTTGCTTCGTCAAGATCCAGATATTATAATGGTTGGTGAGATTCGTGATAAGGAAACCCTTGAAATTGCAATTCATGCTGCAATGACCGGTCATTTGGTATTATCAACATTACATACGAATTCTGCTGCGGGCGCAATTCCGCGTATGGTTGATATGGGTGTGGAGCCATTTCTTATTGCGTCAACAACAAATGTTGTGGTTGCACAGCGTTTGGTACGTAGGCTTTGTATAGAATGTCGCAAATCTTATAAATTAAACCAAAAAGAAGTAGAAACTTTAGGAAAAAATTATGATATTGATACAATACTAGATACATTATACAAAATAGGTGGACTTAAGAATGATACAAAATGGACTGATATTGAATTATTTAAACCCGTAGGTTGTTCAAAATGTAATAATAGTGGGTATAAAGGTCGAACCGGTATCTATGAGGTTTTTGAGATTACTGAAGATATTGAAAAACTAATTACGCAAAATGCAACTTCTGATGAAATGGAGCAAAAAGCACATGAAAGTGGTATGGTAACTATGGTTGAAGATGGATTTTTGAAGGTGGTACAGGGCTTAACTAGTATTGAGGAAGTTATGCGCGTAACAAAAGAATGATAATTTTTTAAAAAAGTTTTTGTAATTTATATTATAAAAAGTATTGTTATTGTAGATTTTGAACATTCTATTTTTAGGAATATTTTAAAGAATTTCAATATAAAAATTTTGTAAGCTAAAATATTAATAGATAAAAATGCCAAAATATTTATATACATCAAAAAAAGTAGACGGCACTCCACGCAGTGGAGAAATGGATGCTGCAAATGAAAGGGATCTTGCAATGCAATTGCGTAGTGAGGGTTTTATTGTAACTAGTATAGAACAAGTGAAAGAAAAAGATAAAAAGGTTCACATTAAAATGCTAGATAGATTAAATGGTGTGAGTTTGAAAGAAAAATTATTTTTTACACGAAATTTAAGTGTTATGATATCTTCCGGACTTACAGTTGCGCGAGCATTATCAAATTTAAGCGTTCAAACAAAAAATAAACATTTCCAAATAGTATTGGAAAAAATATATAAGGATGTACAAAAAGGAATAGTATTTAGTGAAGCTTTGGCAAAATATCCTGCAATATTTAATGATTTATTTATAAATATGGTTCGTGTTGGTGAAATTGGAGGGACTCTTGATGAATCTCTTAATATTATTACCATACAAATGGAAAAGGAACATGAACTTAAATCAAAAATTCGTGGGGCAATGATTTATCCGGCAGTTATTATATTTGCTATGGTGATTGTTGGGGTAATTATGCTTACATATATTTTGCCACAAATATTGGGCGTGTTTGGTGATATGGAAGTTGAATTACCAGCTACAACTATGTTTGTTATTGGGTTGAGTAATGTGCTAAAAAATCATGGTATTTTAATAGGATTTGGAATTATTGGTAGTGGTATTTTTTTAAGGATTATATTGTCTACAAATATAGGTAAAAAGGCTGGTAGTTTTTTATTGTTGAAAACGCCAATTCTTAAGAGTATTGTTGTTAAAGTGAATTGCGCTAGATTTGCACGAATATATGGTTCACTCCTGCACAGTGGTGTATCAGTTGTGGATGCTTTGCAGATTGTTGCTAACACATTAACAAATACATTTTTTAAAGAAGCTATTATGGAGGGTCGCAATAAAATTCAGCGCGGTGTTAATTTATCTAGTGTTATAGCTGAATACCCTGATATATTTCCCGTTATTGTTTCACAAATGATAAAGGTTGGAGAAGAAACTGGAAAGACAGAGGATATGATGATTAAACTTGCTGAATTTTATGAAGAAGAAGTTAATCAAATAACGAAAAATTTATCATCGATTATTGAACCGGTACTGATGCTTATTATTGGTGGAGCGGTTGGTTTTTTTGCGGTGGCAATGCTTACTCCAATGTATAGTGTGCTTGAAAATATATAGAAAATTTTTATGGTTTATAATTTACAATTTATAAAGAAAAATAAAGGGTTTACTTTGATTGAGGGGCTTGTTGCGCTTGCTGTATTTACTATTTTAGTGGTTACTTTTTACAAAATATTTGCTGGAACAATGGAGCACATGCAAAATTCAAAATATCGTCGTGGCGCAGTTGCACTTGCAAATGAACGTATGGAGCAGTTTAGAAATCTTGCTTATGAGGATGTTGCTACAACTGCAAATGCACCTGTTGGAGATATTGAAGATGATGAGGTGGTAAACGTAAATGGGCTTATATATCGCATTATTACCACTGTATTTTTTGTGGATGATCCAGTTGATGGGGTAGCACCAACTGATACAAGATATGAGGATTATAAACGTGTTAGTGTTGTTGTTGTGTGGGGTCCTGCAACAAATGATACCGTGTCAAAAACTAACGCTATGCGAGATGTTCAATATGAGTCGAAACGTATCACACTTGTGTCCCAATTCGTGCCACCCGGTGGATTGGAAGCATTGCCAACAGGTGGAGTTCTTTCTGTTAATGTTCTTGATACAGGTGTTGAGCCTGTTGAGCCTGTTGAAAATGCTATTGTGTCTATAACTGATAATGCATGTGGTACAACTGGACATCCAGATTGCAGTAATTCAATATTGACAGGCACAACTGATGCTACTGGTAATTTTATGTATATAGGTGCACCAATTTGTACAGCATGTTATGAGATAAGTATAACAAAAAATGGAATTGAGGCACGTGAAACATTAGACCCATTTACAGGAGATGATGGAGTAGACCCCTATGAAGAAGGTGAATACGAGCCAACTTATACTCATCAAGGAGTATCTGCCGGAGATGTTACAACAGTAACATTTAATACAAATAAATTATCACAATTAAATATAATTTCACAAGATCCATTTGGCGGGCTTATTCCGGGCGTCAAGTTTGATATTAGTGGTGGTTTGGTGGTTGGTACAACGGTTGGTGGTAGTGTTTCCAGTGTGTACAATCTTTATGCAAAGAATAAAACCACTGATACAACAGATGCAGATATCGATATTTATTCGACATCAGATGTGATTAATGGTGATTATGCAAATGCAGGTATTTATACGCTTGACAATATTGTTTTGCCAACCGGATTTACTGATTATACTTTCTGGAAAGTAGATACAAATGACGAGATTGATCCAAAACATATAGTAGTGACAACAGATGCGGACGTGAAAACTAAAATGATTTTTATAGAAAATGATTATGATAGTGCATTTATTCGTGTTATTGAAACAATTGGCTCAGATTCAGTTCCCGTTAGAGATGCAAATGTGCGACTAGAAAGCACAACATTAAATCCTAAATATGATGTAACGTTAGTAACGGATGAATTTGGTTATGTCTATTTCCCAGAAAATACAACAGATGGACTGGTAAATGGTGAAACATATGACATAACAGTAACTGCTACCGATTATGATGAAACAACAGATACAATAGAGATAGACAAATTGACACAAAAGGATATAACAATAACATTAAGTCCATGATAAGTAAAAGAACATATCGTGGTGTAACATTTGTTGAAATGATTGTTACAATTGCGATAACATCAATTATAATGATAGGTACTTCGTTGTTTTTTGTAAGAATGTGGACAACCCATCATTTTGTATTTAAAAGCGGAGTTGCTTCTTTTGTTGCCAGTAAAGCTGTAGAAGATGCGGTTAGTGTTATGCGTAAGGCACAACAAGCGCAAAATGGGGCATTTCCAATAGAATTAGCGAATGAACATGAGTTTGAATTTTATGCAGATTTTGATAATGATGGAGTCGTAGAAAAAGTGAGGTATTTTGTAGAGGATGATACTTTTAAGAGAGAGGTAACAGAACCAGGTAATGATGTGCCACCAATATACAATGGTAATGTAGAGGTGCGAGATATTGCAAAAAATGTAAGAAATGACATTGCCTCAGGTGAGGCTGTGTTTGAGTATTATGGTATTGATAGTAAAATATATAAATATGATGATATTAATACAAAAGTTTTAGCAACACCTGTGACACCGGCCGATATACGTATGGTAAAAATTGTTTTGTATATTAATCCGGAGCCTGTATTCCGTTCTCCTGATAATGTGCGTATTCAATCATTTGTTGTTGTGAGGAATTTAACTGAATTTGATGATATCCCCACTTAATGTAAAGTAGTTTAAGTATATGAAAAATTTTATTAGAAAAAAAGGAACAGCGTTAGTATATGTATTAGTTGTTATTGCAGCTGCCAGTGTTTTGTTTGCGGGAATAATTCAATTTGTTGTTTCTCATGTGCGTTACAATACGACACTCGAACCGAATATTCAGGCATTACATGTTGCAGAAGCTGGTGTGTATTTTTATAGATGGTATTTAGCTCACAATATTGAAGGTAAGACTGCAAGTCAAATAAATGCTTTTTGGAATAATGATCCACTTGGAGTTGATGATAATGGAGATGGTGATTGCGATGATGTTGATACAGCTGATGGAGACGGAGACGGTACAGAAGCCTATGTGGTAGATTATAAAGATGAAAATAATAATGTTATAGGACAATATAAAATTTGTGTAACTCCTCCAAAATTATATTCGACTGTAATACATGTTAAAGTAAAAGGTAGTGCAACTTCATCAGGTATAACTCAAGAGCGTACAATTACTGCTCGATTACGTAGACCATCATGGAGTGAGTTTGCTATTTTAACCAATGGCATGACACGATTATCAGAAGGTACGGAGGTTTATGGACCAATGCATGTAAATGGTGGATTTCATTTTGATGGAACGGCGCATAATATTGTATCAAGTTCTGTAGTGACATATTTTGATAGTGATGGTGATGTTTATGGTACAAGACCTGGTGTGTGGGCTGCAGCAAAGCCAAGTAATCCAGGTAAAGATACAAGTGTAGATACGGATGATGGTGAGCACTTTCTTGCTGGAAAACAATTACCTGTCGTAGCACAAGATTTCAATAGTGTAATAGCAGATTTTGACGAGATGCGTCAAGCATCCCAAAATATAACAGTACATGATGAATATAATAACACTGATATAGATTTATACTATGATAGACAAGGTCAAGGAAGATATATTGAATTTGGGGTTCCAAGTGCTGGCAAAATGCGTATTAGAAGGGTAAAGAATAATGAAGTTAATTGGACGACATTTGGAGTTATGCAGTTAAATAGTGATGATATTGATATATTTGATATACCAGATGATGCTGTAATTTTTGTGCGTGATAACGTATGGGTGCAGGGTACAGTGCCTAGTGGCAAAAAAATTACAATTGCAGCTTATGATTCGGAAGCTGCTAGTCCAAAGATATTCTTAGGTGAAGATGATATTTTTTATGAAGATTATGATCATGATACGGTATTGGGACTCGCTGCTGAAAGTGATGTTGCAATATTGTTGGGAACAGGTTTAAATGGTCATGAGGAGGGTGATATAAATGCATCACATGGTAGTGATTATGAAACTTTACATATTGATGCAGTATTACTTTCACAAAATGGTCGTGTAGGGTGGGGATATGATAGAGATATGCATTCTTGGTGGCAACGCAATCAATGGTTAAACAAAGTGAAAGATACTGTAGAATTGTATGGTGCAATTGCAACAAATGAACGTATGGGATTCGGATACACGAATGGTTCTGGATTTGAGCATAGAAATTTAGTATTTGATAATAATTTGTTATATAGCCCACCACCACTTTTCCCAACTGGTAATACGTATGCAATTGATTTGTGGAATGAAATTAAATAAATGTGGTATTATATACTTATGAGGAAACATGTAAAAATAAAAATCAATGTCAATTTTCAATAAAAGATTCATTGATCCAACCCCACCATATTTTGGTTTGGATATTAGTGAATTATCTATAAAAGTTTTACAAATGACACGTAAAGGAGGATATGATAGCGTGTATGCGTTTGCGTCTGAAAAAATTGTGTCAGGATTGATTGAGAATGGAGAGATAAAAAATATCGATGCTGTGGTTGAAGCTATAAAACGAGTACGTCAAAAGGCTGGGATTTCTACAAAAAATGTTATTTGTTCTTTACCTGAATCAAAGGCATTCTTGAGAATTGTAACGATTCCGAAAATGAAAAATGAAGAGGTTGCTGAAGCGATAAAATGGGAAATAGAAGCATCTATACCACTTTCTATTGATCAAGTTTATTATGACTGGCAGATTTTAGATAGAAGGCTCACTAAAGGTAAAGGACTAATTGATGTTATTGTTGTTGCAGTATCAAAAGAATTCATAAATAACTATATATACATATTAAAAAGTGCCGGACTTGTGACTTATGGATTTGAAGTAGAATCAGTGGCACAAGCAAACAGTTTACTGCGAGATAATGAGAAAGGAGTAACAACAATGATAATTGATATAGGTGATAGAAGTACAAGTTTTGTTGTTACTGTTGATAATATCCCGGTATTTACTTCCAGTATTCCACTTTCTGCAGAAATTATGACAAAAGCAATTGAACAGACATTCGGTATCACATATGATGAGGCTGAAGAAATCAAAAAAACATATGGAATAGGTTCAGTATTGAAAAATGATCATGTATTTCAAGCAACGAAGTCTGTTGTAGAGAATTTTGTAACAGAAGCACAAAAATCTATTGATTTTTATTCAAATAATCTTTCATATTCTGGAGGAATTGACCGTATTATTATGTGTGGAGGAGGGGCTCGTATGAAAGGCATTGCCCCATATTTGTCTAGGAGATTGGGATACAATATTGAGCTTGGTAATCCGTGGGTTAATATGAATTTTAAAAGCGTACCACCAATTGATAGGGAAAAATCAGTGCAATACGCGACAGTAATTGGATTAGCGATAAAAAAATTATGAGAATTAGCTTTAATCTTTTGCCAGAAAAACAAAAGAAACATCTTCATGTACAAAAAATTTTTAGAATTATTATAGAACAAGAAATTCATTTTATGATTTTGTTTTTATTTCTTATATTTGGTACATTCGCAATATTTTTTATATTAAAAACAGAAATAAATATTATGCAAAATATTAGGACAAAACTTGTTGAACAAGAACAATATAAGAGTGTTTTAAAAACGCATAAGCAATTTAAAGATATTCATAAAAAGATGAATATGATAGAAAGATTGGCAAATAATCATGTAAGGTGGTCACAGCTATTTATAATTTTGAGTGAAAATGTTTCAAAATATATTTCAATAGATTCTATAAAAACAGATGAAGATATGGTTACTATAGTAGCAGTAGCAGATACACGAGAAGATGTAGTAAAAATGAAAGATGTATTTAGTAATATTAAGATAAATGATATAAATTGTTTTAGTGATATTGTAGTACCGGAGTCACAATTGGCTGTGCCTGTTGATGTGACATTTACTATGACTTTGAAAGTTAATTTAGAATGTTTAAAATGATATATGCGAAAATTTATTAAAAAATATTATATTCAATTAATAACAATTGTTATATTGTTTATTTTGGCAATTATTATGTTTTTACAATCGTTTAATGTACGAAATATGATAAGAGAGAAATCCAAAGAATTAAAGCAAATGCAACTTGATTATGCACTTGGACAAGCTTTTTTGCGTAACAGTTATGAATTCAAAAAAAATGCAGAATATATCGGAGAGGATAATGAGTGGTTATCTGTGTTTTTGCCAAATGATGATGATGAAAAAGTAAAATTATTTTCTACATTAGAACAATTATCAGAGGATACAGGCAATAAAAACATTACAATTTCAGTTGTAGATATTAACTCAAAGACAAAACAAAAAAAAGCTACAAAAAAAAATAATGAAAGTGTTGGTGATGTGATGAGTCTGAATGTTGTTTTGGTGGGAGATTATGATAGTTTAATCTATTTTTTGCAAAAGATAGAAAATATGAGATATTTTGCAGATGTAAAGTCGCTTAATATAATTAAAGCTAGTAAGGATATAAAACGTATTAGTGACAATGAAGAGGTTGATAATAATTTACAAAAAAATTTATTACAAGCAACCATGAATATTATATTTTATTTAGAAAAATAAAAGTATGTTTGGATTAAAAGGTAGAGATACATTCAACAAACCAACAAGTGATATTGGTTTAATTATAAAAAAAGCCGGACAATGGTGGACTAAGTTATTTCCAGTAGTTTTTTGGGTTGTGATTGTTTACGTTGTTGCCGTAATCGGGTATACTTGGTATTCGTATTTATATAAAAAAGACGTGACAGAACAAGAAAAAAAAGCATATATTGATAAAAAAATGAATGAGGTAATTTTTAAAAAAGAAAAATTTGATATTTTGAAGAATGAAATTTCTAAAAGACAAGAACGTTTTGACAAACAAAAAGATGAGTATAGAGATATTTTTTATGAACACGAATTATTATATAAAGATAGACAAGAAGAAATACAAAAGTCACAAGAAGATTCACAAGAGCCTGATATGGTTGAAGAAATCTAATAAATAATTTTTTAAGATGAAGATAGTTTCATAAAATAATAAAACACTCTCAATCGAGAGTGTTTTATTGTTTTTGTGCCCTCGCCAGGACTCGAACCTAGAATGTTTGGGCCGAAACCAAATGTGATATCCAATTTCACCACGAGGGCTTAATCATATTATTTCATTATGAAGTAAAAAGTGTATTTAGTCAAGGTTGTGTCCAGATATGATTTTATGTTAGAATATAAAAGTTAATTAATAATTAAAAAAAAGATTATGGCGAAAGTAACAATTTATTCAACTCCAACTTGTGGTTATTGCACAATGGCAAAAGATTTTTTGCAAGAAAAAGGTGTGGAGTATGATGAAATAGATGTATCAGTTGATCAACAAAAAGCACAGGAAATGGTTGAAAAAACTGGTCAAATGGGAGTGCCAGTGATTATCATAGAAAAAGATGGTCAAGAAGAAGTATTGGTTGGTTTTGATCAAGTTCAACTTACAAATCTTTTGGGATTATAGTAACTCTTGAATGTAGTGGACGGTCATGATCGTCCACTACAGCAGTAGGTTTATTATAATTATTATTTAAATATCGTTTTTAACGTTTAGAACAATTTAAACGTTTTAAGTGTTTCTCTTAATTTATGTATGAAACTATTATTATTGGGGGAGGGCCAGCGGCTGTAGCGGCCGGAGTTTATGCGGCACGCAAAAAAATCAAAACAGCATTATTTGCTTCTCAAATTGGTGGTCAATCTGTGGTGTCGGATGGTATAGAAAATTGGATTGGTGAGCCACTTATAAGTGGACCTGATTTGGCAATTAAATTAAAAAAACATCTTGAAGCACAAAGTGAAAATATTGATTTACACATTGGTAAAACTGTAGACAAGGTAAATAAAAAAGAAGATGGAACTTTTGAAGTAGTTGTGGGAGAAGAAAAATTTGATACAAAAACCGTGATAGTTTGTTCTGGTGGACGACATCGTAGATTGGGTGTGCCTGGTGAAGAAAAATTTGAAGGACGTGGAGTTGCGTTTTGTGCAACTTGTGACGCTGCCTTTTTCAAAGATAAAGACGTTGCGGTTGTGGGAGGAGGTAATAGTGGTTTAGAGGCTGTGGTTGATTTGATGCCTTATGCGAATAAGATTTATTTGATAGCTCGTAAACCAGAAGGTGGTCTCAGAGGTGATCCTGTTACACAAGAACAAGTACTTAATTCTGATCAAGTTGAAGTTATTTATGAAGCCAATGCTTCTGAAATAATTGGTGAACAAATGGTAACCGGTTTAAAGTACAAAAAAGTTAATGGTGATGATGAAAAAGAAATCGCAGTAAATGGTGTATTTGTAGAGATTGGATCAGTACCAAATAGTGAAATAGTCAGTGAGTTTGTAGATACGGATGATTGGAATAATATCATAGTTGATTGTTCAGATCAATCAACAAGTTGTCCGGGTGTGTTTGCTGCAGGTGATGTAACAAATACAATTTATAGACAAAACAACATTGCAGTAGGAGATGCAATTAAAGCACTATTAACCGCACATGAATATCTGAAAAAAAATAAATAAAGGACAAATATTTTTTACATTAAAAATATAGTAAAATGATATGAAAATATATTTAGGGACTGATCATGCCGGTTTTGAATTAAAAGAACAATTAAAACAATTTTTGATAAGTGAATTAGGTTATAATGTAGTTGATTTTGGGGCAGAATTTTTTGATGAAAAAGATGATTATCCGGATTTTGTAAAACCTGTTGCAAAAGCAGTTGTTGAAAATGAACATGATTTTGGTATTATATTGGGAGGTTCGGGTCAAGGCGAGGCAATAACAGCAAATCGTCAGCGAGGTGTGCGTGCTGTAGTGTATTATGGTGGTCCAATTGAAATTATCAAATTATCACGAGAACATAATAATTCAAATATTCTTTCATTGGGTGCACGATTTATTTCATTTGATGACGCAAAACATGTTGTTAAATTGTGGCTTGATACACCATTTAGTCAAAAAGAACGACATCAAAGACGAATTAAGAAAATTGATAATTAAATTTATTGTTATGTAAAGTATTGCGTATTTTTTGGGATGTAATGCATTTTACACGGAGATAAATTGGTGCATGAGCAAAAAATTAAAAAAAAGACAAAAAAATATACAAATATACAAAGTATTTACATTAATGAGTATGTTCGCGGGCTTATTGTTTTTTTGTGTTGGTAATGTACATGTATTTGCAAAGGTGACGTTATCGCATATTGAAAATAGTATCATAAATAAAGACAATGTTATAAGTCTTATCAATGATGAACGTATAAGACACAATTTATCTCCACTGCAAGAAAGTGAATTACTTGATAAGGTAGCACAAATGAAACTGAAAAATATGTTGGAAGAAAATTATTTTGCGCATACTTCACCGGAAGGAAAAGACCCGTGGTATTGGTTTTTTCAATCAGGTTATGATTTTGCTTACGCTGGAGAAAATTTGGCCACAGAATTTGTAGATGTAAATAAGCAACACAAAGCATGGATGGAAAGTCCAAAACATAGAAAGAATATTCTAGATGAAAAATTCACTAATACAGGCGTAGCTGTAGGCACAAAAAAAATTAAAGATAAAGAAATCATTGTAACGGTGGAAGTATTTGCCACACCACAACAGCTTAGTGCAACTCCGGTAAATTTTACGCCAAATACATTTGAAGTGCCGGATGAATTATTTCGTGTTAACAATGAAAAAGCCGGAGAAGCACTGAGTAGATTTGAAGATAAAAAATATTTATTAGCAAGTTCGGGAGAGGTAAACAAATTTAAAGCACATCGAAATGCAAAAGTAAGATTGGTTGCGTGGATTTTCATAAGTATTTTGATAATTACGGTATTTGTAGTAGAATACTATATTTTTACAAGAAAAAATAAAAATGTTTGACAATGAAATATTTGTTAGTATACTTTAAGTGTGAATACTTTTTTGAAAAAATACAAATTTATTTATATAATATGAAAGTATATTATATTGAAAATGTTTATATGGTAAAATATAAAATACAGATTAACGAAAATCTAGTTGATTAGGTTTTTGATAATCTGTTTTTTATTTTTAAAAAACAGAAAAACTTAAAAAACAACTAAATATAGGAATGATGATCTGTGCTTAGAAATAAATTGATTGGTTGCCCGTGAAGCACAGGGAGTTGAATGGCAAAACCGACTAAAATGAGTGAAGTGTTTACTCAATTTTTTAGTTGGTTTTTTTGTTTTGTATATGATATATG
>JALVPE010000002.1 GCA_027031945.1 Candidatus Moraniibacteriota bacterium | reverse complement strand
TCCTTGGAGGATGTATGAAATTACAAATAATATTAAAGTTAAAAATTAATTAATTTTCCCAAGTATGACATTTCTAAAGAAAACAGAGGTATGACATTTCTACTGGTAATTGACACCCCACACACTTACATTCTACTCCAAAACTTAATTCAAAACCGTTCGAACTTTGTCCCATAGGGCCAACTGATAGGACGATGTTCGAGTAAATGAAAAAGTGATAACGAATTTTCGCCATCACTTTATAAAAAACTTTAAAAACATTATTTTCTTATTTTCTCACCCTCCTCTTTTATATCATCAAGTACATCAACAAGGTATTGTTTATCTTGCAAAACTACTCGCCCACATGAAACTTGACATTCCATTTGTTCAAGCCAAGTGTCCCACATTTTGGTTAGAAGGCTTAATCCGAATTTTCCACATAATCCTGTAGAGCGGTTACGTACCCTTGAGAGGAATTCCTCTTTTTGTTCCCGAGTTGGATAGACCACAACAAATGGTACTCCATTTGCAACCAACGCATCTCTTACAACATCATGTGTTGAAGCAAAAACAAAATCATTTTTACTTGTAGCATCTTGGAGATGTTCCAAATAATGCCTCATCCACTCTGGACGTTCTTCACGTTCTTCACGTGGAAGACTCCGATCAATCCAATGATGATCCTCAGAGTCAGAGTCACAAGCAATGATACCCAACTCCATTGCTTGAGATATAGCAGTCGTTTTTCCCGTCGCAGGAAAAGCACAAACAATAATTCCTTTTTTCATCACAAGTTTCCCTATACTTTTTTAACATTACAAAACAATGTACAACAACCCGTTTTCCTCATTGACTGATGACAAATAGGACAATGTGATCCTCCATTTTTCCACCAACGATAGAAGGCTACTCCTATCAGCACCATTATCAATAAACCACATGTGACACCTTTTATCATATCAAATTCTCCCTTATTCATGATGATTTCAAGACAAATTTACACTTTTATCGCAAAAAAAATGTTAAATAACTAATGTACAGTTATGACATTTTTTCACTAATTTGTCATTACCACCAGCCTACATTCTACTTTCAAATTAAATTTGACATTATTTAAATTTCACTTTACAAAATCAACTGAATTTTTTAAAAAAATAGGAATTGACATTATATCAATTCCTACTTGTGATAATTAATTATCAGTAACTTTGCGCACAATATGTGCAAAAATTATAGATATTCCAGTCATTGCCGGAATTATTGCAAATATAAATTCCTGCAACATCTGCGTTTGTTGTAATCCAAATTGTTCAGGTCTAAATTGCATAGATAAAAATACAATCTGAAATACACAACATATTGCAAATATAAACATAATCATTTGTTTAAAATTGCTATAGCAATCAATAATATGAAATGCACATGCAATGTGCATAGACACAAACAACACACATGCACCACAAATTATCATCAATCCCAAAAATGTCATAATCATATAGATTGGTACATCATCTGCATATGAGAATAAACTTCTGACATCAAATAATGTAAATATTGAGGCTGCTACAATAAAAATTATAGTATACCCAATAATAGAGTAATATTTTGCTTCTGTACGTATAGCAATATCCTTCATTGCAACATATAGCATATTCAGAAAAATAAATCCGCAAAAGATGTATCCTATCTGTGCCTCGGCAAACATTTTTGGCAGTACCATTTCAATCTCCTTTTTAAATTTGTTTGGATTATCAATTGTTAATGAAAAAACATTTTTTACATGTTCACAACAGTATATCGTCCTTGTATACTTTTGTCAATCGTTATATAATGAAGACTACCTCACACTAAAAATATTATGAAAAAATATTGCTATATTGACGGAAAAATTGTAGAAGAAAAAGATGCTTGTATCAGTCCATATGACTTGGGCATATTACGTGGTTATGGTGTATTTGATTTCATGTGCACTACACAAAACAAGCCGTTTCTCATTTATGATCACTGGTTGCGTTTGAACAAAAGCGCACGAGCACTTGGACTTAAAGTACCAATCACTCAACAAAAATATAAACAAATTATTAAAAAACTTATTACAAAAAATCCATATAAAAATCCTGCGATTCGTTCAGTACTGACAGCTGGCATAAGTAAAAACGGTATCACACTTCCCCCCAAACCAACATTTTATATTCTTATCCATGACATAACAAAATTACTACCACCCAAAAACCTTTATATGAATGGAGCAAAAATTATTACACATAATTTTGCAAGAGATAATCATGTCAGTAAAACAACAAACTATATAGAAGCAATAAAAAATCAAAAAGAAAAAAACCGTCGTGGCGCTATAGAAATATTATATATAAACAAAAATAACGTATTGGAATGCACAACCAGTAATATTTTTATTGTAAAAAATAAGAAACTTTTTACACCAGCTGAAGGTATGTTACCTGGAATAACTCGTAAATTAGTATTGAAACTCGCTCAAAAAAATAATATAATTGCACAAACAAAAAATATCACAAAAAAGCAATTACTAAGTGCTGATGAAGTTTTTTTAACAGGATCTGCAAAGCATATTTTACCAATTACAAAAATAGATTCACAAAAAATTGGCAATGGAAAAGTTGGCAAATTAACAAAAAAACTCACAAATTTATATTTTGATTATTTTAATAATTATTGATACAAATTTATGAAAATAGCAATAATATCTGATATACACGATCAAATTGAAAATCTCTATTGGGTACTTGATGAAATAAAAGAAAGAAATATTGATTATATTTTTGCACTTGGTGATTACACATCCCCTTATATAATAGAAAGACTACAAGTAAATAAAATTCCCATTCATGCAGTATGGGGAAACTGCGATGGGGCAAGACAAGCTATGTTTATAACTTCCCAAAATGAAAATCCCAACATATCATTTGCAAAGACAGAATTTGCCACAATTGAAATTGAAAATAAAAAATATTTTATTACTCATTTCCCTGATCTAGCAGAGCACGCTACAACAACACTAGAATATGATGCTGTGTTTCATGGTCACACTCATTATAAACGGAATGAAAAAATAGGAAATACACCTATAATAAATCCTGGAAAATTAGCAATGTACCCAAATAATGAAATATCATTTGCTATTTTTGACACTGAAACACTCAATGTTGAATTTATCATAAAATAAAAGCTTTAAAAGTAGTGGATAATCATGACCATCCACTACAATAAAGATACTAACAAGGGTTCAATACATCAAATCATAGTAAACCACTCCTTTTCATCCATACTATCTTCTGATATCATTCTTGAGTAAGCTTCTTTTAATTCTTTAACAACACTTGCATCAAAGCCAACCTCTTGACCATCTTCTAATACTATTTTTTTAATAGGTGTAATCTCAGAAGCAGTTCCTGTAAAAAATGCCCCTTCAAATTTAATAATATCTTTTGGAAAAATTTCTTTTTCTTGTACTGTGTAACCCAAATCTTTTGCTAATTCAATTATCGACCCTCTTGTAATTCCTGCTAAAATTTTTCCTTTTTGAGGTGTTACTAAATTATTATTACTGACAAAAAATATATTAGCCACAGAACCTTCAGCTATAGCTCCTTTATGATCCAATAGCAATGGTTCATCAAAACCACTTTCCTTGACATCAGCTGAAGCCATAAATGAATTTATGTAATGCCCAGATATTTTTGCATCACATATAGTACTTTTTTCTGAAATTCTTCTCAGTGGTGATATTTTTACATTAACTTCCTGTGCTAAATATTTCGACCAATTAAATGCAACAATGAAAGTACTCGTTTTATTTACTCCAATCTTCATTCCGAGTGATGAATCGTCAAAGTAAATAAGAGGACGAATGTAAGCAGATTCTAAATTATTCTTTCGCAATAGCTCTAAACAAATATTATTTATTTCTTCTTTTGATTCACTAATTTCCAATCTTAATTTGCCGGCAGAATAAAATAATCTATCAATGTGTTCTGTTAATCTAAATATGCCTGTTCCCTTTTTGATTTTGTAAGCTCTAATACCCTCAAATACACCTGTGCCATAATGAAGTCCGTGTGTCATGGGAGAAATATTTGCATCTTTCAATTCTAAATACTTACCATTCAGATAAACTATTAAATTTTCATCAAACATATATTTTTATTACTTAACAATATTATAACTACCTAAAATTGTAACATCCACGAAAGTATTTAAAAAATCAAAAGCATCTTTCATATTTTTATATTCCATACAACCATCTAAATCTAAATAAAAAATATAATCATTCATCTTTTCTCCTGTTGGAATTGACTCTATCTTTGTTAAATTTATATCTTTTATTTTAAAAACTGAAAGAATTTCAAATAAAAGTCCAGACCTGTCCACTGTTGGCTTTATAATTATAGAAGTCTTACTGCCTCTAGTTTGTTTTTTATCTCTTGCGATTTCGATAAAACGTGTAATATTTTTATTTTTATTACTAATGCCATTCTTAACAATGTTTAAGTTATAATATTTTGTTGCATCAATACTTCCTATAGCTGCAACACTTTGATCTTCTGCAGCAATTTCCATAGCACGTGATGTTGATGGTGCTTCAATTATTTTAATACCTTTCTTACGAAGTGTATTTACATATTCACTACATTGCACTAGCGCCTGTGCATGTGACATAACCATATCAAAACTATCATTTTGTGAAGCTAAAACATGTGCTATAGCATAATCAAACGCTTTTATTATGGAAATATTATTTTTTTGTAATTCCAAAAAAGTTTCACGTACTGAACCATTTAACATATTTTCAATTGGCACTATTCCATGAATATCTTTTGAAATATTTTCAAACACATCACTAATTGTATCAACAGGTTCAATTTCTACGTCTTTATAATTAGCAAAAGCTACATTATATGAATAACTAAATCTTGGACCTAATGTAATAATTTTTTCTATCATGATAATGATTTTATTAATTTATCAGTAACCTCCATGGAGCGAATCGCGACATGACCGAAATATTTTTTACTTTTATTGAAAATATTGCTAAAAGTTGTTGCATCAGAATTATCCACGGCATTTAGCAATTCGTCAACTGATTTTTTATACATTTTTGCAACATCTTTTGCAAATGGATTATACATTTGAATATCCGTATATAAATCAGGGTCTTGTGCTAAAATTCTCCCCACCCCATAAAAACGCATCAGATACACTGGTGTAGCAATTGATTTACCTTTGATAAGATCATAATTTAATTTTTCTAATGTTGACCCAAGAGAAAGCGCTGAAAAATGTGTCAAACACTGTATCACTGCCATATGTTTATCATGTTCTTCTTTTGTCATATCCAAAACATTTAATCCCAGTAATTTCAAAAATTCCCTATACCACTCTACATACTGTTCACCCTTCTCATGACAAAAAATGAAGTTTTGATTTTTAAAGTCAGTCGTTGGACCAAAAAGAGGGTGTCCGCCTACCACTGTAATACCAGATTTGCCTTTTGTCATCGCATCAAGTGGTATCATCTTTACAGATGTAAAATCTGTCAATAAAGCATCTTCTTTTACAAGTGGTATTATTTCTTCTATAACGTCTTTGGTTTTGTGGATTGGAACAGTAATAATAATTACATCGCCCCTTTTT
Source organism: Candidatus Moraniibacteriota bacterium (assembly GCA_027031945.1). GTDB lineage: Bacteria > Patescibacteriota > Minisyncoccia > Moranbacterales. Next base: position 15,854 of record JALVPE010000002.1, on the reverse strand, counting down.
GCAATATCTTTATTTGTTAATTCTGTAGTACGACCAGAAACAAGCACTTCAAAACCCGCATTTAGAAATTCTTTTGCAAACTTCTGCCCCATTTGTCCTGTTCCACCTATAATCGAAATTATTTTTGGTTTATTCATAAAATATATAATTTTTAATAATATTGTCATACGAATTGCCGTTGCAATTCGTATGACCTATATATGTTTATATTTACCATCCAATGATATGGCTTTTTTTCTGAGTTTTGTTTTGTTCCTCCAAAAACTCATCCCACCCAGCATCTCCTACTTCTACTTCCCCTTTTTCCTCTTCTCCTCTTTTGTCTTCTTCATGTTCTTTTGACATAACAACCTCCTTACTAAAATATAAACAAAAAAAACTAACCTCACCTCGAGATCAGCATCTTTTTACTAACAATATTGTACTTTTTTAAATATTACAAGCAAAAACAAACTGACCTCTATCTAGGTCCATAAAGTAAAACCAAAAGTAATACCAGTTGTTTATCAATTGCTTGTTCATAACATTACATCATTTTGTACATAATACTATTATATATATCTTAAATTATTTTGTCAAAACACCACTTTCTTGCAATGCATCAACTATGAGATGTGCCATTTGATTAATTTCTTTTTGTGTCTGTAAGTGTTTATTATTTACATCAAAAACAATTAGCTCTACATCTTTCATATCTTCAACCTTATAAAACACTGAGCCATCTGCATCTTGCAATCTCCATGGTTTATTATCTCCAATTACAAAACTTGAATTATCTTTTAAACTTTTTATAGTTTCTCTTGCTATTTGCGAAGTGCCATAAAGAACACCTATATCAACGCTTCTCGTTTTACCATTATACTGTGGAAAAAATGAATGAATCATAATTACATAACTTTTTTTATGAATATTCCTCATCCTATCAATCAACATATATCCATCTTTAATATATGGAGTAGCATACTCCTTATATCGTTTCAATTCTTCCTGTAAAAAATCTTTTTTATTTTTAAACGTATTAGTTGGAATATTAATCAATTCATCCTTCCCATTTCTCTCTACTAATACATCACGTTTCAATGGACAAGAGTGGAAGCTGTTCTTATACTTGTTTACAGCATCCAATCTTCTATTGTAATCAATAACCAATCTGGAGACATTTGCATAGATATAACTACAATCAATTTTTTGATTAATTTTTTTCATCAACTCAAAAGAACCGGAATCATAAAAATCTTTTGAAAATTTCAAATCTTTACGACTTAGTCCCAAATTTTTGAATTTACGTGGAATACGATTTGATGCATGTTCACACGTTAATAATATATTTGAATTTTTCTTGTATTTCTTGTAATGGTTCTTCGTCATACAAATCTCTGCTTATTAAAACTAATAAAAATATATACTATTACAAATAAAAAATCAACTTTTATATTTTTAATCTAAAAAAATGGGGAAATAAAAATGATATTTTACTCCCCATTTTAAATTACTCAATCAAGCCAGCTATGCCGGCCCCCTTTGCCACATTGATAGTTTTTCGATCATGCCTATAAGTGGCATAATTGTCCACGCGAATGATTGTGTAAAGATACTCTATCTTTTCACCATCAACCCAAAATGCAGGATTGATATCAATGGCTAGACGTTGTCCGGCTATATGAACACATGGAAGCCAACGTGTTTCCCAAAGTGAGTAACTTACATTTTGAGTTAAAAGCTCACGCAACTTATCAATCCATGTAGTTTCATAATGACACTCTCCAAACACAATGTCATTGCCACTAGCTCCGCCGTCTGGCTTTACTATCAGATTACAGTGACTGTTTTCATCCACAGACCACCATATCGATTCTTCAGTTAACGATCGGTTTTTGCCAATTAACTCCGAAACGAAAGGATCTGTAGATTGCAAAAGAAATTTTTTGTTTGACACATCCTTTTCGGGTTCAAGTATTGCATTGAATACAATGCTCTTGTCTTGTTCAAAAAGCCAATCCACAAATTCTTGTGAATAATGGCTCTCGCCATCTTTACGAGCATCGCCCCATCGCCAAACAATATCTGGAGCATTTAGCATAACTTCTCTTTCTGACATAATTACCACATTTACCCCATGAGCAATTAAATCATTTACAAAATACTTGTACCAATGATATTTTGTTGAACTTTTATATCCAACAACAAATGCTATTGTATTTGAGCCAAAATATTTTGACAAATACATTGCCACTTTTTTCACTGCATCAAAACAATTCACCTTTGGTAATTTATGACGCATAACTGAAGAGGCGGCGATACATTCGGGTGCATGGCCATTTATTTCATACACTCCACCAATACTAAGCGCTCCAATATCGCCTTCAACAGATTTATCTGCATTTGCAAAGTGCGGTACAAGATCAAAACGATACAAACCAAATGGTTTTACTCCTGGACACTCTGAGAGAACATGACTCCAGAGTTTCTTACATGATTTAATCATTCTCTCTCGCTCATCTCCTACAAAAGAAAATGTGCCGAGAAACGCTCCTATAGCCATATCTCCAATGGTGATTGCACCATGATCAAACATAGCTTCAGAATTCATTTTAACTATCATTATTATTTTCCTCCCTTTTTTATATTATGCAAAGGATTATTGATAAAGTACTAAAAAAACCGCATTTCCTATGAAATCGGCTTAATTCTGCTAACAATATTATTATAACTTATGAAACATTACAAGCAAAAACAAACCAATTTCCCCTGACAATCAGGAGACGAAACCATAAAATCATACTAAAAATATTTATTATTTGCTTGTTCATTAGTTCAATAATCTAAATTAACAACATAATTATACAAGACATATCTTTTTTGTCAATATTTTACACTTCTGAATAAGTTAATTGGAATATTTTCTGTTTTTTTGTTATAATATACAGACTTATGAAAAAAAAATTATCACAAAAAAGATCACTTGGCATAACCGTATTACTAATTATATGTGCGTTTTTGTTTTTGTTTCAAAATTCATATATAGCTTTAGCTACTACACAAACACCTGAAAAACAAAAAGAACAAATCATAGACGATAAGCAAAAGGATTTAGAAAAACTTGAAAAAAAAGAGAAAAAAATTCGTGATATTATCAATTTGAAACAAAAAGAACAAGATATAATAAATGCTCAAATCAAAAAATTAGATATCGAAAATAAAAAAGTCCAAAAAACAATCAAAGATAATGAAATTGAAATAGACAATCTTTCAAGCGAAATCAATCGTACAAAAAGAGAAATTGAACAAAAAGAAAAGCATATTTCATTACAAAAAGCAATTCTTAAAAAATTTCTCCGTGAAAGATACCAAAATTATTCCAAAGATACAGAATATTTTACACTCCTAAATTTATCAAATGATAAAAGTATTTTACATAGAGATAATATTATTCATGCAACTTCTAGCATTGGAGATTTCGTGAAAATAGTTAATGACGAACAAAAAAAACTAGAAAAAGATAAACAAAATTTAGAGAATAAACAAAAACGAATACAGGACGCTAAATATGAATTGGAAAAGCGTAATGAATATATTCAAGGATCAAAAAACTATAAACGTGTACTTGCAAGTCAAATTAATGCAGAAAAAGGCAAATACCAAACAAAATTATCAAAAGTACTTGAAGAACAATTAGCCATTCAACAAGAAATAAGCAGTCTATCAACTAGTCAAATTGGCACATTCTCTTTTTCAGATTTACCCAGCAAAAATGAAGCTGGTTTTAAGTTTCCGGTAAAAAAACCGTTTATCAAAACGCAAGGTTATGGCAAAACTTCATTTTCATCTCATTACAAAGGTGGGATTCATAATGGTATAGATTTTGTTGCTCAAGGATCAAAAAATATCATAGCCCCAGCAAATGGTAGAGTAAAAGCAATTGGAAATATGGGTAAATATGGATACGGCAATTGGGTTGCCATTGACCATGGCAATGGATTGGTTACATTATATGGACACTTAAGTTCTGTAAAGGTTTCACGTAATACAAAAATCAAACAAGGCGAAACAATAGGAAAGATGGGTAGTACAGGATTTTCTACCGGGCCACATTTACATTTTAGTGTATTTGTCAAAACTACATTCGCCGTCGTAGAATCTTCAAAAGTATCTGGAGTTTATATACCAACAGGTGCTACTGTAAATCCTGAAATGTATTTACCAAATTCTCAAGCCTCAAAACAACACACCAAATAATGTTAGACTTATTTCTCTAAATATCTCTGTATCGCAAGAAAACTACTTATAAAACCTAATGTAATACCAAAGATAATCATTACTAATATAACTTGTGTTATATTTTTACCATAAAAATCTACAATATTTACATTTTCAATAATCTGTTTTGCAAAAGGATTGATTGCAAAAATTGTGCCAATCAAAAACATTGAAGCTAACAATGCACTTGCAAATCCATATAATATACCTTCTACTAACGTTGGTATTTTGATATATAAATTTGAAGCTCCAACCAATCGCATCACTTCAAACTCTTTACGATGGGCATATAAACTCATGCGCACAGTATTAAGAGTAACCAAAATCGCAATTATCGCAAAAAGCATACCCAATAATATACCACCATTACGTACAAAAACTATAAATTTTTGCAATTCACTAATTACTCCTTTATTTTTTTCAAGATTAGTATTCATGATATATTCGTCATATTCTTGATGTAAATACTTATCAATACCATCATAATCAGATGTATCATTAGCAACAATCACCAAGGATGCCGGTAAAGGGTTTTCACCTATCATATCCAGAGCATCTTTAATCTCTTTGCTATCTCCTTCTTGTTTCATAAAGTCTTCTAATGCCTTTTCACGTGAGATATATGTAATCGATTGAATTTGTTTAATTGACTTTTCTTCTAGCTCCTTTTTTATTTCAAGTATCTTATTTTCATCAACTGTAAAATCAAAATACATACTAATATTGATTCTATTTTCTACAGAATCAATTACATGCAATACACCAAATCCCAAAAATATAGCAACTCCTATAAGATAAAGTGATAACGTTATAATAATAACTGTCGCAAGTGTTAACCACTTATCTCTATAAAAATTCTGCCAACCTTCACGTAAAACACGTGCTAATTTAATTGTCTTCATAAATCTTTTTTATGCTTTTTAGAAAAAATTATCCACTGATAATATATTTGCCATGCATATCATCCCTTACTATACGCCCTTTATCCATTAAAATAACACGCCGATTCAACTTATCTACTACAGATTTGTCATGTGTCGCCAAAATAACAGTGGTACCAAACGAATTTATTTTCAATAATAATTTCACAATACTAAGTGCTGAAATAGGATCTAGGTTACCCGTTGGTTCATCTGCAATAAGCACTCTAGGTCGATGAATTACAGCGCGTGCTAACGATACTCGTTGTTGTTCACCTCCACTAATCTGATAAGGATATTTATCTGACTTATCATCCATACCCATAATTTTTAATATATTATGCACTTCGTCATAAATTTGTGCATCAGATTTTCCTTGCACTTCCAATGTATATGCAACATTTTCAAAAACAGTTTTTTGTTGTAATAATTTAAAATCTTGAAACACCGTACCAAAATTACGTCTAAAATGTGGTAATATTTTTCTTTTTATTTCAGATATATCACGCCCACCAAAATATACAGTGCCCTCACTCGGAAATTCATCTGCATAAATCATCTTTAACAAAGTCGATTTGCCCGCACCGCTAGAACCAACCAAAGAAATAAATTCTCCTTGATCAATTGCACATGTAACATTATCCAATGCAATAAAACCATCATTATATTCTTTTGATACATTTTCTAAATTAATTAATTTCATTTTTATATTCATTTTACGATTTCTAAGATAATTATATATTATAAATTCTAAAAAAATACAACCATCTGTATTTAAGTATAGCACACTATTTCATTCGTAAAAACGCTTTAATAAATTCATCAATATTACCATCTAAAACATCTTGGATCTGAGGGGTCTCATATTTTGTGCGATGATCTTTTACCATTTTATATGGATGTAATACATATGAGCAAATCTGATTACCCCACTCCGCTTTCTTCACTTCTCCACGTAATTGTCTTTTTTTGATTTCTTGTTTTTCCAAAAATGCTTTGTGTAATTTCGCTTTTAACATCTTCATTGCATATTCTTTATTTTGTGCCTGTGATCTCTCACTTTGACATTGTGCCACTGTGCCAGATGGAACATGCGTTATACGCACAGCACTATCTGTTGTATTGACATGTTGTCCTCCAGCACCTGATGCTCTATATGTATCAATCCTCAAATCATCAGACTTGATTTCTACTTCACTTATATCATTTATTACCGGCATTACATCAACACGTGCAAATGATGTTTGACGAAGATTATCAGAATTAAATGGTGATAATCTCACAAGTCTATGTACTCCAGATTCTGCACGCATATGACCATATGCCCACTTACCCTTTATCTCAATAGTTGCACTTTTAATACCAGCTTCTGACCCAAGAATTTTATCTAATATATTTACCTTAAAATTATGATTATCAGCCCATTTCATAAACATTCGCAATAACATCTCAGACCAGTCTTGTGCATCGACACCGCCTGCACCGCTATAAATTGTTACAATTGCATCATTAATATCATATTCTCCATCAAAAAGAGTATAAAAATCCAACTTCTCCACTTCTTTCTGTAGCTCCATTGTTTGTGTGCTAATTTCGTTCCATTCTTCATTAGTTTCAGCAATATCACATAACTCTAACAATTCATTCGATTTTATCTGTAATTTTACAAAATTATCAATCTCATCACGTAAGTGCTCTAATTCTTGCATAATTACTCTTGCTTTATTTTGATCATCCCAAAAACCCTCTTCAGTTGAAAGAGTTTCGTCTTGAATAATTTTATGTTTTTTATTTTCAATGTCAAAGAGAGTCCTGCAACTGCAGGAGCTTATTTTTTATTTCTTTTATTGTATCTATAATTTCACGCATATATTTTCATAAAAAGAGCCATTCATCGGATTCGAACCGATGACCTACGCGTTACGAATGCGTTGCTCTACCAACTGAGCTAGAATGGCTTAGATAAATACACAACTCATTATTGCATAAATTCTACAAAAATACAAAAATGCACTCAAATGATACGTGAGTGCATTCCCATCTTGGGCGACTACTGGGAATCGAACCCAGATCCTCGGTACCACAAACCGATGTTCTAACCGTTGAACTATAATCGCCATGTAACCTTCAACACCAAATAATTATAACAGTTTACCACAAAAAATCAACCCTTATTTTTCAAATCTACAATAGCTTTTGCTTCCGCTATAACATATTCCAATTTACGTCCTCGTACACCTGCCTTTTTTAATATATCCTTCTTTAATTCAACTTCACGACACAATACTAATCCATCATGTAAAATTTTATCCTTTTGTGCCTTTGTAAGTTTTGTGATAGCTGTTACCGGATGTAAACCTGTCTTATCAATAAGCTCTGCTAAACTCTTGCCTTTGGGATATCTCCAACTCATAAGTTTAATCCCAACACACTGTGCATATTGTATAGCCTGAGATGTGAATTGTGTATTCGTAACAATCCATAACTTATGTAAATGCTCATCACGTCCTTCATGGATATGTTTCCATTTTGCTTTTATATCATCAAAGCGAGCTTTCATATAAAGCACCGTCTGAACATCAGTTTTGTATCCTAAATTATTATGGAACTTGCACTCAAAAATAAAATGTCTGTTATCTCTATAAGCGATTACATCAGTTTCATGTGAAATACAATGTCCACGTAATATACGATTAGTATTAGTTTTATAACCACGAGCATTTAATAAACGCGCTATAAATTGCTCAAACGGATAACCACTTGGACCCAGTGTTTTTAAGGCTCTTTTAAGATTATACCTAGCTGCCGCAGGACGATAATTTTGTTTTAATTTCTCATACGTCTTTCTATGTACATCAACTGTTGTACGTATTCCATGCTCACGTGCCACCTCATCTGCAATTTTTTTTGCAGTTTTTCTATCAATGCCAACTCGTTGCATTGATCTTTGTAATTTTTCAAGAGAAAATTTTTCTATATCCCCTGTTGTTTTTGTAATGCTCTTATTTTTCATTATTTAACAAACACGTATCAATTATTGCACAAGCTTCATCAGCTGTATCAACTAAATGAAACAGATCCATATCTTCTTCGGCAATTGCGCGATTTTTGCCCCATACCACACCTCTAATCCAATCAATAAGTGGTGTCCAATATTCTTTATTTACCAAAATTACCGGAATTGGTCTAGTTTTTTTTGTTTGAATCAATGTTAACATCTCAAACAATTCATCCAGAGTACCAAATCCTCCCGGAAAAAATATATATACTTGGGATGCAAAAGATAGTATTACCTTACGAGAAAAGAAAAAATCAAATGATTCTGAATCTGTAATATAGGGATTTTTTCTTTCTGTTACTTTATGATTTGGCAAATTGATATTAATACCCACACTTCTACCACCTGCTTCATTTGCTCCTTTATTTGCCGCTTCCATGATACCGGGGCCACCACCGGTAAATACTGCAAAATCCTTCTTAGCTAAAGAATATGCCATTTTTTCTGCCTCTTGATATATTGCATGATCAAAACCAAATCGTGCACTACCAAAAATACTGGCAGCCTTATCAAAATGCGATAAAAAATCATGTCCTTTTACAAATTCTGATTGAATTTTCAGAATACGCCAAGAAAGACCACTGGTATATTTTTCTAATTTAATTACTTCTGGTGAAAGAAATTCTTTTTCCCGATCAAGAGAAACATGCACTTTTTCTCCTTTTACTGTAAATGTTAACTGTTTATCTTTATCTGTCATATATTTTTATTTAATTTATTAATTAGTTTATATACCTCATCTATAATAGCACTATAATTTATATTTTCATACTGCATCAAATCTTCCATTGTGCCACTGTGTGGCATTTTACGCACTGCAAGATGAGTTATTGTTACAGAAATACCACTTAATATATCCTTAACTACTTCACCTATTCCACCTTCCGCAAAATGATCTTCTACTATAATAATATGATTGACATTTCCTATTGAACTCAACAATAATTCAGCATCAATTGGCTTAATAGAATATAAATCAATTACGCGTATGTTAATATCTTTTATTTGCAAAATCTCATAAGCCTTTAGAGCTTCGTGTACCGTAATTCCAGCCCCAATTATTACTGCTTTATCTTTATTACTATGTCGTAATAATTTTAAACCACCTATCATAAACTCTTCATCCTCATTATAAATTGAAGCTGTTTTTTCTCGAGTCATTCTAACATAAGAAATACCACTTGTATTTTGTATTAATTGTAATATTTTTCCGGCTGACACCACATCAGATGGATACATTACCGTGCTCCCAAATATAGCTCGAAACATGGCGATATCAGACAATCCCATCTGAGACCCGCCATCAGCACCAATCGATACACCAGCATGAGAACCTACAAGAGTAATTCTACTATTACTCAGACTAGCCATACGAATTTGATCATGAGCACGTGTAAAGAATGCCGCAAATGTAGAACAAAACGGTTTATATCCTCGTCTAGCCAATCCAACAGCAACACTAACCATATTTTGTTCCGCAATAAACATCTCAAAAAATCTCTCAGGATAAAAATCTTTTACCACTGCTGAACGAGTTGAATTACTAACTTCTGCATCAAGTACTACAATTTTTTCATCATTTCGCATCATTTCAACCAAAGTATCCCCATATGCGTCACGCGTTGCATATTTTTCATCCAAAACTACACTATCTTCTTTTTGTAAAGACGCATTGCAATGCGTCTCTACGCTTATATCGTTCTTTTGTGATTTAGAAATATTCCCTCGTACATCAAAATCGATTTCACCCAATTCATTTACAGCTTCTATAAATTCTTGCTTTGACAAAACCTTCCCGTGCCAACCGTATTTATTTTCAAGAAATGAAATTCCTTTTCCTTTATAAGTTTTAGCAATTATCATGAGAGGTTTTTTATAATCACCAATCATATCAGAGTACACTCGCATGATTTCATTCACGTTGTGCCCATCCACAATAACAGTCCGCCAACCAAACGCACGAGCACGAGTAGCATATTTTTCTGTGTCATGCCCAAGCATTGTCTCACCACGCTGACCCAATCGATTAACATCTACAATTGCAATTAGATTTCCCAATTCATAATAACTTGCGATATTCATCGCCTCCCATACCTGTCCCTCTGTCATTTCACTGTCCCCCAACAAAACATATGTTCGAGCATTTGTTTTATCCAGATTTTTTTGAGCTAGAGCTATACCTACACCTATAGAAAGTCCTTGCCCGAGTGAACCGGTCGTTGCCTCTGTAAAAGGAAAATTCATCGTTGGGTGTCCTTCCAAATTACTATCAAATTTTCTAAAATCATTAAGTTCATCTGGAGATACGGCGCCTGCAACCGCCCAAAGCGCATAAAAAAGTGGCGACGCATGCCCTTTGGAAAAAATAAGTCTATCATTATTTGTACTGTCAATCTTTTTCACATCAAATCGAAACACACCAGCAAACATCAAAGTACTCATAAGCTCCACAGCACTAAGTGACGAGGTGGGATGACCAGAACCGGCAATTGTAGTCATGTCTAAAATCCAGTATCTCAATAGTTTATTTAATTTTTCTAATTCTTTTATTTTTATTTGTTTTGTTGACATTTTATGTTTTATCCTATAAAATACAATATCGTCCTTTTACATATACATATTACCACAATTTTACGCATAGGAGAAAGATTATGAGCGACACCGTAAAAAATATCGGCATCAAAGTATCTGGAGACCTCTTACACCGTGAGGGTTTCTATAAATTTGCCAAAGATAAGGCAGCAAAACACTACACGGTAGCTGTCATAGGAGGTGGCACAGATATTAATAATGCGTTGATTAAAGCCGGTTATGAGCCTGCTTTTGATGAACATGGACGACGCATTACCAAAACGGAAGAAGAGCGCGCTATAATGCGCCGGGTACTCGAAAAAAACACCGAGCTTGTACAAAACAAGCTTATTGGAACAGGTGTTATTGCTAAGCCTTCATTCTTGGATTATGCCGAAGTATTGTGTCCCATAAATGGAGACGATTTTGTCACAACCATTATGTATATTGGTTATGATGAATTATATGTACTTACGGACCCATCCAGGGTGAAAGATAAGCAAGAGAAATTCAAACATTATCCAAAAATTAAAATAATTCCAATACCAGAAGACTAACTGTTTGACAGTCAACTCTCAACGACTATCTTCAAAATGAAGTAGTCGTTTTATATTTCAAAAAATTATTATACCCAACCACGTCCTTCCATTGCACTAGTAATTCGCTCGATTGCGAGAATAAATGACGCTGTACGATAATTCACATTATATTTTTTTGCTCTCTTGTGCATTTGCTCATATGATTGAGTCATGATTTCAGCTAATTTTCTATTTGTTTCACTCTCGCTCCAAGATGTGTTTTGGATATTTTGTAACCATTCAAAATATGACACTGTCACACCACCAGCATTTGCCAAAACATCTGGGATAACTACCACACCTTTATCATATAAAACCACATCCGCCTCTGGTGTAGTTGGTCCATTTGCCAATTCAATAACTGTTGTTGCTTTTATATCTTGTGCGTTTTCTGCTGTAATTTGATTTTCAATCGCTGCCGGCACCAGCACATCACAATCCATAACAAGTAATTCTTCATTTGTTACTGCTTTATATTCTTTCATGTCACATACTGATTTATCACAATAAATTTCTCCTTTTTCTTGTTTTCTTTCAAAAACATCATATGGATTGATGCCTTTACCATTTTTACTCACAATTGCACCCTTAGAATCACTCACACCTACAATTGTATATCCCGCATCATATGCAAGACATGCAAAAGTATATCCGGCATTACCAAATCCTTGTACTGCAACACGCATTTCTGCTGGTTTTTTATTTAATTTTTTCATCATACGTTCCAGCAATATAAATCCGCCACGCGCTGTAGCACTCGCACGCGCTGTAATACCACCAATCTCAACCGGCTTACCGGTAAAAGAACCTGGAGAAGTGTAACCCTTCAGTAATGAATACTGGTCCATCATCCATCCCATAATCTGCTCATTTGTATAAACATCTGGCGCAGGAATATCAATCTTTGGACCAATTTCCAAATATAATCCTCGCACATACCCACGACTCAATTCTTGCAATTCCCTTTTAGAAAGTTCTCTCGGATCAACTTCCACACCACCTTTTGCTCCACCATAAGGTAATCCTACAACAGCACATTTAATAGTCATCCAAAAAGACAATGCCTTCACTTCATCAATATCCACCATTGGATGAAATCGAATACCTCCTTTATACGGACCTCGTGCATTATTGTACTGCACACGATATCCTCTAAATGTCTTTAATTTCCCATTATCCATCTTAACGGGTATCGCTATTTCATGAATTTGTTGAGGTCTCTGTAAAAGTGATAAGACATTCTCATCAATACCCACCACATCAGCGGCATTTGTTAATTGTTGCATCGCATTTTCAAATGGATTTTTCATAACTTTTTTTGTATAGACACATTGTAATACATCTCTACAGCATCACAACATTTCTCTTTTGTTTAAATAATTAATTACATCACCCTTATTTCTTTTTTAATTTCTTGTCATTCCCATGAATCCTTTGCACCAGACGGTACAAGACGAAGGCGGAAATCTAGGACATTATCAATAATCAAATCATATTAAATTAAATTAATATTTTTACAAAATAACAACTATCCGAAAGCATTTATCTCCTCACTTTCCAATATATCCACCAATTCATTATAAGCACCTACCACATCATCATTGCCCAAAATTGCACTACCCACACCCACTGCATCTACGCCCTTCTTTTTAATATTCACGATTGTATCTTTATTTACACCACCATCTACCGAAATCCAAATATCTCCACGACGTTCTCTGATATAAAGAGCTTTGTCTAACATCTCACCCAAAAATTCTCCTCCTTGTGCACCTGGAACCACTGTCATAATTTGCACAGCATCAATTTCATCAATATAGCTAAAAACATCCTCAACCGGAGTTTGCGGTGAGAGTGCTATGCCCTTTGTAAAATCATAAGGATCCATAGCAGACAAAATTTGTGATGGACTCTCTACTTCTCCTAAATGAAAATACACTCGCTTAGCATTTAATGTTGCGCACGCATCCAAATATTTCTCAGGATTTGTTGTCATAAGATGAATCTCTACATCAAAATCATCAATCTCACCCACCAAATCATACAAATCAAATGTGGAACTATCCGTCATAGTATCATCAGCTAAATCAATCTGTATCCAATCTACAAAACCACGTAATTGATTTAATTGTTTTTTTGCTTTATCACTATCTGCATCCAAAATAGCTGGAATAATCATCATAATTTCAAAAAATTAAATACAAAATTATATTTTTATTATAACACAAAATTTCAAACAAAATTATTTTCCTTTTTATGGTATAATATATGTAAAATAAAAATCTAATATGACATATATAGTTAATACCCAACACAAAGAAAACCTGAATAGAAACAAAATATTTTTTGTAAATATTATTTCGCTACCAATGGGATTTACCGGTGGTTTACTTATATATACCATGTCTGCATATTTCAAAAATATTTGGGATAGTACAAATATTGGCTGGATATTTACAATTGCAAACATCATTTTATTCATCATACTTCTCAACATACATAAATTCGTACGTATTATTGGTAGAGCAACCATCTTTCAACTTCTTATCATCTGCAAAATTTCCATATTTATTGCCCTTATCATGATTGTAGGGCGATTGTCAGAAACACTATTACTTATGTCCTACATTGTCCTTGAAGCTTTATCATGGACAGTGCTTCGAATGATCTTAGAATCATATGCAATTGATAATAAAACCGGTAGAATCTATGGACTCAATCTTACATTCATAAATGTTGGATTAATCATATCACCAATTATTGCTACACGCTTATTGATGCAATTTGGATTTGTGGGTATTTTCTATCTTTCAATTATTTTTAATATATTGATTTTTATAATTACTTTTTTCAATATTCACCACATAGACACAATACAACAAAAACAAATAAATTACATAGGATTATTTCAAAAACTCAAAGCACGTAAAGATATCCAAAGAATTTTTGCTATTTCTATTTCTTTGGAGTTCTTTTTTGCAATCATGGTTATTTATGCTCCGTTATATCTATTAGACAATGGATTTTCATGGAATCAAATAGGAATTATCTTTACTGTAATGTTAATACCTCTCGTACTTGCACAATATCCTATAGGAATACTGGCTGATATACGACTTGGTGAGAAAGAATTACTTTTTATCTCATTTATACTAATTATATTTTCCTCAATTGCTTTTTATTTTTTTGGTAATTCTAGTATGACAATAGTTATAACAATCTTACTTATATCACGCATCGGCGCAGCTCTTGTTAGTATCTTACGTTTATCCTATTTCTACAAACGAATAGATAAAACAGATGTGGATATGATTGCACTATTTCAAACTGCACGACCAATTGCATATGTTGTTGCACCTGCACTTGTAGGACTTTTATTTATATATTTCCAAATAAATAGCGTTTTTATACTTATCGCATTCATAGCACTATTTACACTTTATCCTATTTACAAACTATCAGACAATAAATCTCTATCAGAAATATAAAATAATAATTTACCATCCTTGTGTAAAATTCAATAATAAAACACCTCAAAATCAAAATCATTAAATACGTCAAGTAAATTACATATCAACAATCACTATAAAGACTATTCATCCATTCTCTTTCCCATAACTAACAATCTTTTATAAGATGTACCTGGAGGCCAACAAGTCATTAAAATCACATCATATTTTTTGTTGTCTTGTAGATAACTAACTTCATTTTCTGTCACAATTCTTTTCTCAACCATCTTATAAGAATAGAGCTTTTTTTTATAAACTAAATAAAAAATATCATCAACTTCTAATTTTCGCAACAAATAAAAGACTGTGTTAAAATTATTATTTCTATAAAAATCACTGGAAGAATGAGCAAAAATAAATACAGTCCTATCATCTTGAGGAAAACCACTACCTTTAGCATGGGCTACTCCATATTTCAATTTTTTTCCATATTCACTTTCATTTTGAGAATTAACATTGGCAAATACTTTGGTATTAACTCCAATTTTAGGAATAATTATACCAAACTCTTTATCCTTCGGAATTATTGTGTTGTTTTTAACTTCATTCTCTATGTCTTTTTCATCACTGTTCCCATTCAAAACAATCTTTACCGATTCATCTTTTGGTAAAACTAAATAATTCCATTCACTTTTAATAATTGGAAAAAAAATTGCCAAAAATAAAATTAGAGAACTAAAAATTAAAAGAAAACCCAGCCATAATATTATTTTATTATTTTTTTTCTTCCTTTTAGCGTTCATTATTTAAAAAATTATTTTTAATCTTATTAAAAAACTGACTATCCAAAGAAAGTCAGTTTACAAAAAAGATGATGCCCATTATTCAACTGATAAAACATTCGCCTTCTTTTTCTGATAAACAACCAACCCAAACAACGTCAAAATTATTATTACTAACCAAAATTTCCAATTTTTTAATATTTTAACAAATCCAGAAGTGGTGCTTTCACCTAAAACTC
>JALVPE010000001.1 GCA_027031945.1 Candidatus Moraniibacteriota bacterium | reverse complement strand
AATTTGGTTGAGGGAGTTACTGGAGACAGAAGACAAAGCAGAAGATTTTTTCCAATTATTGCAACAATTTTTATATTTGTTATCTTGTCTAATTGGCTAGAACTTGTACCGGGACTTGGAACTGTAGGAGTAAATCAAATACATCATGGAGAGGAAGTGCTAGTTCCTTTTGTAAGAAGTCCAAGTGCTGACCTAAATGTTACCGCTGCAATTGCAATTTTTGCTGTTATTGCAGCTCAATTTATGGGTATAACAGCAATTGGAGCAAAAAAATATGCAGGTAAATTTTTTGTAAGTCCTTTAAAGAAGCCTTATTTTATAGGATTTTTTGTAGGACTTTTGGAGGTTATTTCTGAGTTTGCAAAAATCATTTCTTTTTCTTTTCGTTTATTTGGTAATATTTTTGCAGGTGAAGTTCTTTTGTTGGTAATGTTGTCTTTGGTGCCACTTTTTGTGCCATTGCCTTTTTTGTTTTTGGAATTATTTGTTGGATTTATACAAGCATTAGTGTTTTCAATGTTAACTCTGGTGTTTTTTAAGATGGCAACGGAAGTTCATTAATTACATGTTTTAAGCAGTAAATGAAATTTACACATTGACTGTTTAAATATATGTAGTAAATAATTTTAATTCATTAACCATTATAAATTATGGTAGAAGAGACAAAAGCTGTCATGGAGGGTGCGCTAAATAATCCTCAATCAGCAAAAGCAATTGCAGCAGCACTTGCAATTGGTCTTGGAGCAATTGGTCCAGGTCTGGGCATTGGTATACTTGCTTCAAAAGCAATGGAAGCAATTGGACGTAATCCTGAAGCAGAAGCAAAGATTAAGACAAATATGATTCTTGCTATTGCGTTTACGGAAGCGATTGCGATTTATGCATTGGTTGTGGCATTGATTATTACATTTGTGTAATCTGTGCTTAATTGGTTTACAATCAAAGACTCACAGGTTTAAACTGTGGGTCCCTAATTGGAAACTAATTTAAATATATTTAAAATATATAAAGTTATAAAAATATGAATGAATTATTGACAAGTTTGGGAATAGATTGGAGATTATTCTCTGCACAGTTAATTAACTTTGCCATTTTGTTGTTAGTTTTGTATAAATTTGCTTACAAACCGGTATTGAAAATACTTGATGATAGAAGTCAAAAAATTGAAAAAGGATTAGCAGATGCTGAAGAATCTGGCAAAAAATTAAAAGAAATTGAGGAAAAGGAGAGAGAGGTTTTGGCACAAGCCAAAAAAGAAGCAAAAGAAATTGTAGAAAAAGCTCAGGAACAAGCTCAGATAAATAGAGAGGAATTAGTAAAAACAGCACAAGAAGAATCCGAAAAAATCATTCAAAAAGCCAAAAAAGTAGCAGAAGAAGAAAAGAAAAAGATGGTTGCGGAAGTTAAATCTGAAATTTCTGTTTTGGTAGCAACTGCGGTTGAAAAAATTATTGATGAAAAGATTGATGAAAAAAAAGATGCTCAAATCATTAATGAGGTGATAAGTTAAAAAGTATGAAAATATCTGCAAAACAATATGCTCTTACTCTTTACGAGTTAACTGAAGAGAAAGGAGATGCTGAAATTAAAGATATTGTAGCTAATTTTGTTAATTTCATGAAAAAACGGGGAGATTTTAAAAAGCTCAGCAGTGTTGTAACTCAGTTTACTAATATATATAATAACAAACATTCCATAATAGAGGCTACTGTTATAACGGCAAGAGGCTTAGATTCGCAAGAAGAAGAAAATGTTAGATCATTTATAAAAAGAAAGTATAGTGCAAATAGCGTTATAATAAATAGTGTGGTTAATGAAAATGTAAAAGGTGGAATAATTATTAGGGTTGGTGATGAAATATTGGATGGTAGTGTAAGTGCAAGACTAAAAAAGTTGCAAGCAAATTTAAGTAAATAAATTTTTTAATAATTAATACTGTAAATTAAATTACTAAATATTATATTATATGAGTAAGGATTATATTGTAGAACAATTAAAAAAGCAAATATTAGGTACAGAACTTGCTACTCAAACTGAGAAAGTTGGAAATGTTTTGGAAGTTGGGGATGGTGTTGTGCGAGTGGATGGACTTAGTGATGCAATGGCGAGTGAAATGCTTACTTTTGAAGATGGATCTGTGGGAGTTGCGCTTAACTTGGAAGAAGATCAAGTAGGCGCAATGATTTTGGGTGATTATAAAGGAATAAAAGAAGGTCAAGAAGTAAAATCAACGGGAAGAATTCTTTCAATTCCTGTTACCGAAAAGATGATAGGTCGTGTTATCAATCCTTTGGGGAAAGCAATAGATGGAAAGGAAGAAATAGTGTCTGATGTCTTGTATCCTATTGAAAAAGTTGCTCCTGGTGTAATTGAACGTAAATCAGTTTCTGAACCAGTACAAACAGGTATCAAATCAATTGATGCGATGATACCAATTGGACGTGGACAACGTGAACTTATAATTGGTGATCGTCAAGTAGGTAAAACTGCAATTGCAATTGATACAATTATAAATCAAAAAGGTCAAGATATGATTTGTATTTATGTTGCAATTGGTCAAAAAGAATCAAAAGTTGCTCGTATAATGAGTGAGTTAGAGAAAAAAGGAGCAATGGATCACACAATTATTATTAGTGCCGGGGCTTCTGAATCAGCTGCGTTTTCTTTCATTGCGCCATATGCTGGAGCTGCAATTTCTGAGTACTTTATGGATCAAGGAAAGGATGTATTGGTTGTATATGATGATTTATCAAAGCATGCTTGGGCATATCGTCAAATTTCTTTGATTTTGAAGCGTCCACCTGGACGTGAGGCTTATCCTGGAGATATTTTTTATTTACATTCTCGTCTTTTGGAAAGAGCTGCAAAACGTGATGAGAAATATGGCGGAGGTTCTGTAACAGCTCTTCCGGTTATTGAAACACAAGCAGGAGATGTAAGTGCATATATTCCGACAAATGTTATTTCAATTACAGATGGTCAAATTTATCTAGAATCTGATTTGTTTAATAAAGGCATTAGACCAGCGTTAAATGTTGGACTTTCTGTATCTCGTGTGGGTTCTAGTGCTCAAACAAAAGCTATGAAAAAAGTTTCCGGTCAATTACGTTTGGATTTAGCACAATTTCGTGAGTTGGAAGCTTTTGCACAATTTGGTTCAGATTTAGATGAACAAACTAGAGCACAAATTGAAAGAGGACAAAGAACTGTAGAATTGTTGAAGCAAGATCAGTATTCTCCTATGGCCATGGAAGATCAAGTTGTTGTACTTTATGCTTTGACAAAAGGATTTATGGATGATGTGGCAGTTGAAAAAATATTAGAATGGGAAAGTGAATTTCTAAAATATATGAAAGCTGGTCAAAAAGAAATATTAGATACAATTGCAGAAACTGGCAAATTGGAAGATGATACAGTAGAGAAGCTTGAAAAAGCAATTGAAGATTTTAAGCAAACTCTAGAATAATAATTTTAAATAGTCATAATTTATGTCAAGCGGAAAAGAAATCCGTAGTAGGATAAAATCTGTTAATAATACTGGTAAAATTACGCGAGCAATGGAAATGGTTTCTGCTGCAAAAATGCGTAAATCTACTGAAAACGTATTAAAAATCAGGGCTTATGCACATGCTGCGTGGAGTGTTTTGACCAATTTAGCTAGAGCATTTGAAAAATACGAACATGGTTTATTGGAGGTTCGTGAAGTTAAGAGTGTGCTTATAGTTGCAATAACTTCAAATAGAGGACTTTGTGGTTCTTTCAATGCACATATCATGAAAAAGATCAGAGAAGAGGTTGAAAATCCTGAGAAATTGAAAATTAATCGTATAGGAACAAAAAAGATTGATTCTCCAGTGGCTGATGAGGATTTAAAAATAGATTTTATTACTGTTGGACGAAAAGGTGAAGGATTGGTTGGTAAGCTAGGCAAAGAAATTATAGCGGCTTTTCCAGAATTGACATATTTGCCGGGAATTGATGAAGTGAGACCTCTTTCAGGAATTGTTATGGAGGAATATTTAAGCAAAAAATACGATAAAGTTGTAATTGCTTATACAGATTATGTTTCTGCAATAAAACAAGAACCAAAAATTCGTCAAATTCTACCAGTGTCCAAGATAGATTTGGAAAAACAAATAGCAGAAATGGATAATTTAGCTAAAGAACTTGGTCTGAAAGAGCCAAAGATGGAATACAAAGTAGAACCAAGTCCAAAAGAAGTTTTGGAACATATTTTCCCAAGATTGATAGAGATGCAATTGTATCATGCAATACTTGAATCAAATGCGTCAAAAGAATCTGCGAGAATGATGGCTATGAAAAACGCAACAGATGCCGCAAAAGAAATGAGTGAAGAATTGACATTAGCATATAATCAAATACGACAAATGAAGATTACACAAGAAATTGCGGAGATTTCAGCCGGTAGTGCAGCAGTTGAGTAATTAATTTTTTAAATAATCAATTTTAACTAATACACTAAATTTAGTAAATATATGGAAGGAAAAATTTCACAAGTTATTGGACCTGTTGTTGATGTAGAGTTTTCTGGTAAGTTGCCGGAGATTTATCACGCACTTGAGGTTGTGGTGTCAGAAGAAGATAAAATCGTGTTGGAAGTTCATCAACATTTAGGAGGTAATAAAGTTAGAACTGTTGCCATGGCTTCTACAGATGGTCTTAAGCGTGCAATGAAAGTTGTTGATACTGGTGCGCCAATTAGCGTGCCTGTTGGTAATGCGGTTTTGGGTAGAATGTTTAATTTGTTGGGTGAAACAATAGATGGTAATGATGAAGCTATAAAAGCTAAAGAAAAAAATCCAATTCATAGAGATGCTCCAAAGTTTTCTGAACAATCAACAGAAACAGAAATTCTAGAAACTGGCATTAAAGTTGTGGATTTGATTTGTCCTTTTGTGAAGGGAGGAAAAATTGGACTTTTTGGTGGTGCTGGAGTAGGTAAAACTGTTCTTATTCAAGAATTGATTAGAAATATCGCTCAAGAGCATGGTGGTTATTCTGTGTTTGCTGGTGTAGGAGAGCGAACTCGTGAAGGAAATGATCTTTACTATGAAATGAAAGAATCTGGCGTGTTAGACAAAACCGCTTTGGTATTTGGTCAAATGAATGAGCCTCCTGGAGCACGTCAACGTGTAGCACTTTCAGCTCTTACTATGGCTGAATATTTCCGTGATAGGGAAGGTCGTGATACTTTGCTTTTTGTTGATAATATTTTCCGATTTACTCAAGCTGGTTCTGAAGTGTCAGCACTTCTTGGGCGTATTCCTTCAGCTGTGGGATATCAACCAACATTGGCAGAAGAAATGGGACAATTGCAAGAGCGTATTACTTCTACAAAAGAAGGTTCTGTAACTTCAGTACAAGCTGTTTATGTGCCTGCTGATGACTTAACAGATCCAGCTCCTGCTACTACATTTGGACACCTTGATTCTACAGTTGTGCTTTCTCGCGCTCTTACAGAGCTTGGAATTTATCCTGCTGTAGATCCACTTGATTCAAATTCTACAATCCTTGATCCAAATATTATCGGAGAAGAACATTATAATGTAGCGCGTGGTGTACAACAAGTATTGCAACGTTATAAAGATTTGCAAGATATTATTGCAATTTTGGGTATGGAAGAACTTTCTGATGAAGATAAGGTTACAGTTGCTAGGGCTCGTAAGATACAAAAATTCTTATCACAACCGTTTTTTGTGGCTGAGCAATTTACTGGTGCTGAAGGTAAATATGTTAAAATTGAAGATACTGTAAAAGGATTTAAAAAAATATTGGATGGTGAAATGGATGATGTGCCGGAACAAAACTTCTATATGAAGGGTTCTATAGAGGAAGTTGAGAAAGAAGAAAGTAAATAAAATGCAAGTTATAAATTTAAATTATGAGTGGTAGTATAAAAGTAAAAGTTATAACACCAGAAAGGGTTGTATGTGAGTGTGAAGCAGATCAAGTCACTCTACCTGTTTCTGATGGTGAAGTAACTATTTTGCCAGAACACAGAGCATATATTGCTTCACTAAAAATTGGCGAAATTATTGCTAAGAAAGGTGAAGAGGAGAGTAATATCTCTGTAGTGGGTGGTTTTTTGGAGTTTGAAAAGAATGTTTTGACAGTTTTGGCTGATGAAGCGGAGCGTGCAGAAGAGATTGATATAGAGCAAGCTCAGAAAGCTAGAAAGAGAGCAGAAGACATCAAAAATAAAGTTATCAGAACAGATGAAACAGAGTATGCACATGTTGCTGCCACTCTTGAGAAGGAGCTGTCTCGTATAAAAATCGCAAAAAAATATTTATCACGAAAGGGTTTGTAAAATGTAAATAAAATCATATTTTATGTTAATAATATATGATTTTATTTGGGTTTTTAAATATGTTAATTAACAATAATAATTATGGAGACAATGATGTTAGATAAAGAAACAAAAGAAAGTTATGCATTGACAATTGCCAAACAAGAAGCTGGTGCATGGGCAACAACATTGAAAACCGGAGAAGCTACAGCTGTGGCAAATGGATATACGGAGGATGCAACTTTTCATCCAACAAAAAGTGGCGATTTAAAAAGAGGGCAAAAAGGTGCAGAAGAATATTTTTCGCATTTTTTGAAATCGCATCCAGTTTGCACGTTTGAAAGCATTAAAGCCTTTGCATCTGAAGATAAAAAAACAGTAGTATTTTTTGGTAAATATAGTTTTGAGTTGGATGATGAAGAAGAGCAAAAACGAATTAAGGTACGTGGTGATTATACATTTGTTTCTGAGCCTGTTGAAGGTGGCAAGCGCAAGAGGAGTCACCATCATTCATCAGTGGAACAATCAGAGAAGCAGATTTTGAATTTGGAAGGAAAAAATATCCAATATACAATAGATGAATTGGAACAAATTTTTAAAGAATTCTTTGAGAGTCAGACAAATGAAAAAATTGAAGACATAGTTATTCAGCCTTCTAATGATAAAACTATTGCTACAATTTCCATTTTACATTCTGGAGATGAGCAAAATAGGTCTACTGTTGTATTAAAAAAAGAAAATGATACATGGTATATTAAACATCATCATTTTTCTTTAAGACCCTAATGGTTAATTAAAGCCACTGGATGTCAAAGTACATAGTGGCTTTTTGTTAAGATAATTGTTTCTTTGTTAAATATATATCATAAGGAGCAACAATGGCTAGAACAATTATTTTTTCATCCAAAAGAAATGAAATAAGTACAGAAGATGATTTTACAAAGTTGTTGAAAATTGCTGTAAAAGATAAGAAGAAGTACTTAAAAAGAGGAAAAACTGTAAAAAATAAGCAAGAATTAGCAGAACGTTGTCGTATAGCTATGAATAGTTTTTTGTTGCAAGAAGGTTATATTGAAGTTGATTTATTTCGTTGTGTAATTCATGTGTCAAATATAATTGCAAAAGCTTCAAATCAAGTACCAGAGAGTTTTTATAGTGTTGATTATTACATAAAAGGAATTAAAGAAGGTTCCTTAACATCTTTTTGTGAAGGAGGGGACATGTGTTTTCTGGTTTGTGCTTTCTTTCCGGAATATGCTAATCGCAGATGTATGACTGTGAGAGATTATGAACACATGGGAAGACAATTATATTATAAATATTATCAGGACAGCAAAAAACTTTTGGGCTTGTGTATGGGAAATAATTTTAAGGAAATGATTTTTCTTGCACAAGAAACGATAAAAGATATTTGATTTGTGAAAAACCTAATTTCAAAATGAGATTAGGTTTTAATATATTAAAATTTACCATTATAAATGGGAAATTTAGAAAACAGTATTTTCCAATCCTAAGATGTCCGGAAATTATGTTTTACAATAATGCTGATATTTTTAAATTAATTGATTAAATTTTAATATTTTTAAATAATTTTTCTTTTGCTTTGTTCATTTTTTTACTA